>JAURCW010000080.1 GCA_030828265.1 Burkholderiales bacterium
GAAAAGAAAATGGCCGACTTCCGTACGCGGTTTAAAGCAGAGACGGGCGAGGAGGTGAAGCTTTATGCCCCCTATGTTTATGACGCCACGATGGTGATGGTGGAGGCCATGAAGAAGGCCAACTCCACCGACCCCAAGGCCTACCTGCCCGAACTTGCCAAAATTAAGTACGAAGGAGTTACAGGTCCCATTGCCTTTGATAAGAACGGCGACATTGTTAACGGAACGCTGACACTGTTCACCTATAACGGACCCAAGCGCGAGCTTGTGAAGGTTATTCAGTAATAAGTAACGTGCTGTCCCCGGTTAAGGCCGCAAGGCTTTGACCGGGTTCTCCCCCTTGGTCATTCCTCGCCCAAATAAGCCGCTCGTACCTGAGCGCTCTTGAGCAACTCCTCTCCCGAGCCCTGCAAGGTAAGCTGGCCCGACTCTAAAACCAGACCAAGGCTTGCAATCTCAAGCGCCATTCGCGCGTTCTGCTCCACTAACAAAATGGTTGTGCCTTCCGCTGCGATGGCCCGAACCTTCTCAAAGACTTGATCGACAAGAATGGGCGACAAGCCCATGGAGGGTTCATCCAGAAGCAACAGTCGAGGGCGCCCCATGAGTGCACGGGCAATGGCAAGCATCTGCTGCTCACCGCCCGAGAGCGTTCCTGCAAGCTGAGCCAGTCGCTCACGAAGCCGGGGGAAGCTTTCAAGCTGAGCATCCAGGTCGGTCTGAAGATCCGCCTTGCTCGAAGTGCGGCCCCAATTATCCTCTCGGCAATAGGCTCCAAGACGTAGGTTCTCAAGCACGGTCATACGCCGAAAAACGCCACGCCCTTCGGGCACGAGAATAAGCCCGCGCCCGGGAAGTTCAGATGCTGACGTCTGCGTAATGGACTGCCCGTCGTAGCGAATCTCGCCCGAGGCCTTTGGGGTAAGGCCACAGAGGGCACGGAGGATGGACGACTTACCTGCCCCGTTGGCACCAATAAGAGCGACAAGTCCTCGATGGGGGACATCGAAGGATACATGCCTTACAGCCTGAACACCTCCATAGGCGACCGAAAGCCCCGACACCGAAAGCAGGGCTTCACCGTTTGGACTCATGCCTGCGCCTCGTGGGCTGCAGCCCTTCCAAGATAGGCTTCAATGACAGCAGGATCTCGGCGTACCTGGTGCGGTAGGCCGGAGGCAATGACCCGACCGTAGTCAAGCACGGTGACGCGATCACAAAGGCCCATCACCAGCTTCACATCGTGTTCAATAATCAGAATGGTTTTACCGTCATCACGAATGCGATTTAAAAGCGCCCTCAGGCTGTTTTTCTCGGTGGCATTCATACCAGCAGCAGGCTCATCCAGCGCAAGAAGCCTTGGCTCGGTGGCCAAGGCACGCGCAATTTCAAGCCGGCGCTGATCCCCGTAAGAAAGCGTGGACGCCATGGCCGAGGCACGGCCTACAAGCCCTACGTAGTCAAGCAAGCCAAGGGCATGCTCGCGGATACTCCTCTCAATAGCGCGAAAGCCCGAGGTACGAAAAATGGCACCCATCACACCCGCATGAAGACCACGGGTTCTGCAATGGCGGCCCACCATAACGTTCTCAAGCACGGTCATTTCCGGAAAGAGCCTAATATTCTGAAAGGTGCGAGCAATACCCGCCTCCACCACACCATGAATCGACAGGGGCGAATAGGCCTGGTCTGCAAGCTCGAAAAGCCCCGAGTCAGGCTGGTAGAGGCCCGTAATGACATTGAAGAAGGTTGTTTTGCCAGCACCGTTGGGGCCGATAAGCCCATAAATCTCACCCGAGGCAATATCAACAGAGACATCGGAGAGCGCCTGCAATCCACCAAAGGACTTTGACGCGCCCTTCACGCAAAGCAGGCTGCTTGAACGCGTTGAGCTAGGCACGCTTTTTCCCAAGCAGGCCGTGCGGTCGGTAAAGCATCATGACCACCATGGCCAGTCCAAACATCAGCATGCGAATGGCCTCCGGTGCAATGTACTCCTGCCCAAACAGGAACTCTTGCAAGGGCTTGGCCACAAGACGAAGCACCTCGGGGATGGCGTAAAGAAGAACAGCCCCCAACACCACGCCCGCAATATTACCCATCCCCCCAAGCACCACCATCGCCACAATGACAATGCTTTCCATTAGAACGAAGCTCTCCGGGGAGACAAAGCCTTGAAAGGCTGAGAACATAGCGCCCGAAACACCACCAAAGCTTGCACCCATGGCAAAGGCAAGCAACTTAATGTTGCGTGCGTTTATGCCCATGGCTTTCGCCGCCACCTCGTCTTCGCGAATGGCCATCCACGCCCGACCAATACGAGAATCTTCCAGTCTCACACAGACCAGAATAATAAAAACTGTTAAAACTAAAAATAAATAGTAATAAAGCTGAACCGAGGGCATCGTCAAGCCACCAAGAACCAAGTCGTCGCCCAGGCTGTGTCCGCCGATCTGAATGGGGTCGATTCGGCTTATGCCCTGTGGCCCGTTGGTCAGGTTAATGGGTGCATTCAGATTGTTTAAGAAGATCCGAATAATCTCACCAAAGCCAAGCGTGACAATAGCAAGGTAATCGCCACGAAGGCGCAGAACCGGGAAGCCGAGCAAAACTCCAAACAGAGCCGCAAGGGCAGCCGACAACGGCACCACGATCCAAACGGAACTGTGCAGACCATCGGGAAACGTCTGACGAATCCACTCAAACTGCTCGTACAAATGTGGCGAGGCGAGCAGTGCGTACATGTATGCCCCCACCGCATAAAAGGCCACATAGCCAAGATCCAGCAGGCCGGCGTAGCCGACCACAATGTTTAAGCCAAGGGCCAACATAATGTAAAGAAGTGCGAAGGCCAGTATGCGTATCCAGGCATTGCCAAACTGCCCCGCAAAAAATGGAAGGGCGATTAGCGTCAGGCCAATGAGTACGGTTGCAGCGACAGCCTTGTGCCTGTCGCTAAGCCCGGTCAGCAACCCGCTCCCCTAAAAGCCCTGAGGGACGAAAAAGAAGCACTAGAATGAGCACCGCAAAAGCAAAGATATCTTGGTAATGACTCCCTAAGAAACCACCTGTGATGTCGCCAATATACCCAGCCCCCAGGCTCTCGATAATGCCAAGCAAAAGCCCCCCAAGTACCGCCCCTGGCACGTTACCAATGCCACCCAAAACCGCAGCTGTAAAGGCCTTTAAGCCCGGAATAAAGCCCATGGTGAAATGAACAATGTTGTAGTTCATGGCAACCAAAAGCCCTGCAACGGCAGCTAATGCCGCGCCAATCATAAAGGTGAGCGCAATAATACGGTCGGGGTTAATGCCCATGAGCATGGCCATGGACGGGCTTTCGGACACTGCGCGCATAGCCCGACCAAGCCGGCTGTATTGAATAAGAAGCACCAAGGCCGCCATAAGAACGGCCGAGACACCAAGAATAAGAAGTTGCTTCGGCGCAATAAAGGCGCCCTGCCATTCAATGGGTGTGGTCGGCATAAGGTCAGGAAAGACCATGGGGTTAGGACCCCAGACTAGCATTGCCACCGTCTGCAGAACAATCGAGAGGCCAATGGCTGTAATGAGTGGCGCAAGCCTGGGCGCATTTCGAAGAGGACGATAGGCAAGCCGTTCAATGGCGGCCGACAAAGCCATGCATGCGGGTATGGCTGTAAGGAGCGCAGTCAGCATCATGACCCAAGGTGCCATACCCGGAAAAAAAGTCTGCAGCAGGCTCACCACAGTAAGGCTTACCATGGCCCCCACCATTAAGACCTCACCGTGGGTAAAGTTAATGAGCTGCAAAATGCCATAGACCATGGTGTAGCCCAGGGCAACCAAGGCATAGACACTTCCTAAAACAAGCCCGTTAATTATTTGTTGAAGGAAGATGTCCATGCGCGCGGCGGGCGGTATCTAGGCGTTTGCCTAAACTAGCTGCCTGGACCCTTCATGGCAGAAAGGCCCTGCCAGGTCTCAACCACGGTGTCGGGGTTGAGCGAAATGGATTGTATGCCCTCTTCCATCAGCCAGGCCGCAAAGTCGGGATGGTCCGATGGCCCCTGGCCACAGATTCCAACGTATTTCCCCGCCCTGTTACAGGCATTAATGGCCTGCTTTAAAAGCGCCTTGACTGCGGGGTCACGCTCATCAAAGGCCTCCGCAACAAGCCCCGAGTCACGGTCAAGGCCAAGGGTAAGCTGGGTAAGGTCATTGGAGCCAATCGAGAAGCCGTCGAAATACTCCAGGAACTCATCGGCAAGAATGGCGTTTGAGGGCAGCTCGCACATCATGATGAGTCGAAGGCCACCCTGCCCCTTTGCATTGGCGCCGCTGCCACGTTTAAGTCCATGGGCGGCCAGCAGCTCGTTCACCTCACGAGCCTCTTTAAGGGTGCGAACGAAGGGCACCATAATTTCAACATTCACAAGGCCCATCTGCTCACGAACACGCTTTAAGGCTTCCACCTCCATTTCGAAGCAGTCACGAAATGCGCTTGCAATGTAGCGCGAGGCGCCCCGAAAGCCGAGCATGGGATTCTCTTCCTCGGGCTCATAGCGTGAGCCGCCAATCAGCTTGCGGTACTCATTGCTCTTGAAGTCCGACATACGAACAATGACTGGCTTGGGCCAAAAGGCTGCGGCAATGGTGGCGACGCCCTCGGCAAGCTTGTCGATGAAAAAATCACGGGGCGACGCATGACCGCGGGCAATACGCTCAACAGCATTCTTTAGCTCGGCATCCACCTGCGGGTAGTCAAGAATAGCCTTGGGATGCACGCCAATGTTGTTATTAATAATGAATTCAAGACGAGCAAGCCCAACACCCTCATTCGGAATAGACTGAAAATCGAACGCAAGCTGTGGGTTGCCCACGTTCATCATGATCTTCACCGGGATGTTGGGAAGCTCACCGGTCTCCACTTCGCTCACCTCTGTCTCAAGCAAGCCCTCGTAAATGTTGCCTGTGTCGCCTTCGGCGCACGAGACCGTTACGGTCGTGCCATCGCCCACTCGCTCAGTCGCATCACCGCAGCCGACAACCGCGGGGATTCCAAGCTCGCGGGCAATGATGGCCGCATGGCAGGTGCGCCCGCCACGGTTGGTCACAATGGCCGAGGCCCGCTTCATCACCGGCTCCCAGTTGGGGTCGGTCATGTCGGTGACCAAGACATCGCCAGGCTGAACGCGCTCCATTTCGTGCGGCCCCGAGACTACCCGAACGGGACCCGCACCAATTTTTTGACCAATGGCGCGGCCTGAGGCCAAAAGGTTCCCATGCCCTTTAAGCCGGAAGCGCTGCTGCACGTCGGCGCTTGACTGCTGCGACTTCACGGTTTCAGGCCGGGCCTGCAAAATAAAGAGCTTGCCATCGTGGCCATCAAGCCCCCACTCAATGTCCATGGGCCGCCTGTAGTGCTTCTCAATAATGCAGGCGTATTGGGCAAGCTCAATGACCTGATCATTACTAAGGGAGTATCGATTGCGCGCCTCGGTTGGAACATCCACCGTGACCACAGCCTCTTTGGTTTTCTGGCGCTCTTCGGGGCTCGCAAAGATCATCTTAATCAGCTTGCTACCGATTTGACGACGAATAACGGGGAAATGGCCAGCCTCGAGCATAGGCTTATGAACATAGAATTCATCGGGATTCACCGCGCCCTGCACCACAGTCTCTCCAAGACCATACGAGCTGGTAATAAACACCACCTGATCAAAGCCCGATTCAGTATCGAGGGTGAACATGACACCCGCAGCACCCGTGTCGGACCGAACCATACGCTGGATACCCGCCGACAGTGCCACTTCCACGTGGGTAAAGCCCTTGTGAACGC
>JAURCW010000211.1 GCA_030828265.1 Burkholderiales bacterium
GGGCTGGCCTTGGGGCTTTGCAATTGGCTCTTTTTGAAGAAGTTGCCGAGTCGCGGCTTTGGAACCCAACCTTTATCGTGGATTATCCCGTCGAGGTCTCCCCGCTTGCACGCGCCTCCGATTCCAACCCCACGATTACAGAGCGGTTTGAGCTATTTATTACGGGTCGTGAAATTGCCAATGGCTTCTCGGAACTTAACGACGCTGAAGACCAAGCGGCACGCTTCCAGGCGCAGGTTGAGGCCAAAGAGGCGGGTGACGAGGAGGCCATGTTTTACGATGCGGATTACATTCGGGCGCTGGAGTACGGCATGCCCCCCGCGGGTGGCTGCGGCATTGGCATCGATAGGCTGGTCATGTTGCTTACCGACAGCCCAAGCATTCGAGACGTGATCTTGTTCCCGGCTCTCAAACGCGAAGACCTGTAGCAGGCTAATGGTTCTCGCGAGCGTGGTTAATGGTGTACCGGGGCAACTCAACTTCAAGGTCGGTTGTCGATAGCTCAACCTGGCACGAAAGCCTTGAATGGGGCGATAACCCCCATGCCCGGTCGAGAAGATCGTCCTCATCCTCGGTGGATGGCTCAAGCGAGCTAAAGCCCTGACGAACAATGACATGGCAGGTTGTGCACGCACGGGACAGTTCGCAGGCATGCTCAATTTCAATGTGATTCTTAAGCAGCAACCTGCAAAGGTTTTCTCCCGGCTCCGCCTCTAGGCTGGCTCCATTGGGGCAGATTTCAGGGTGAGGAAGGACAGTTATTCGCGGCATACCCGGACTCTAGAAAAATACAACTAAAGGTTTTCAATGGACTGCCCCGTAAGGGCCTGGGCAACTGCCCGATTCATACGCCGTTCGGCAAAGGGGTCGGCAAGCCCGCCAAGACGCTCCGAGGCGGACACCAATGCATCACGATCGCCAGCACCACACACCTTCCTCGCCTGGTCGATTTCACTGATCAGGGCCTGGTGCTCTCCGGCACTAAGAAGGTCGCCGTCTTGCTCAAGGGCGGCAGAAATAGCCTCGATAAGCTGCTGAAGATCAATCTGCGCCTCTCGCAACGCTCGCTGTTGCATGTCATCCCGAGAATTGGCGACGGCCTGTTCCAGCATGCTGGCAATTTCATCATCGGTGAGACCGTAAGAGGGTCGGACCTCAATCTGAGCCGAGACACCTGAGCGTGTCTCAAGGGCCGAAACCTGCAAAAGCCCATCCGCATCAACCTGAAAAGTGATACGGATACGTGCAGCCCCAGCCACCATGGGTGGAATACCTTTCAGTTCGAATCGAGCAAGTGATCGACAGTCGGCCACTGTCTCGCGCTCGCCTTGAACTACATGGATGGCCATGGAGGTCTGGCCATCTTTAAAGGTGGTGAACTCCTGAGCCCGTGCAACCGGTATGGGAGTATTACGTGGAAGAATTCGCTCGGCCAGCCCCCCCATGGTTTCAATACCAAGGCTTAAGGGAAGCACATCAAGAAGAAGCCAGCCGTCGCTTGCCAGCGCATTGCCTGCAAGAAGGTGCGCCTGAGAGGCGGCCCCAAGCGCGACAACCTGATCGGGGTCGATGGAATCTTTAAGGCAGTCGCCGAACAGACTTTGAACAGCCTGTCGAACGTTGAGAAGCCGGCTTGAACCACCCACCATGACTACACCATGAACATCGGCTGGATTGAGCTGTGCGTCTTGAAGCGTCTGATGACAGGCCTTAAGCGCCCTATCCACTGGGTCTGCCGTTAGATTTGCAAAAAGCTGGCGCGAGACGGCAAGCGTAAGCCTGGTTTTCGCATCAAGCTCAAAGACTTCGGAGACTTCCTGCGCATCGGAATCAAGATGAAGCAAGGCCTCTTTACTTGACCGTGCAAGCTTGAGCAAGGCTCGCCACTGAGTGTGGTCAAGTGCGTCGGCCGAAAGCCCATTGTTAGAAAGCCATGCCTGAGCAAGCAAGCGGTCGAAGTCATCACCACCAAGTTGAGAATCGCCGCCCGTGGCGACAACCTCGAAGACGCCCTGCGTTAACTTAAGTACGGAGACATCGAAGGTGCCGCCGCCTAGATCGAAAACAACATAGGTACCTTCAGCGCCTGTCTCAAGGCCATAAGCCAAGGCAGCAGCGGTTGGCTCGTTAA
>JAURCW010000102.1 GCA_030828265.1 Burkholderiales bacterium
CCCGCCGCGAGTTATGTGTCCAAGCTTTTGAACGGCCCCGAGGACAGCCTATTGAAGAAAATTGGGGAGGAGGCCTGCGAGACCGTCATGGCCTGCAAGGATGCCGATAAAGGCCGCATTGTTGCCGAGACCGCCGACCTCTGGTTTCACTGCCTGGTTACGCTACATAGGTATGGGCTTGGACCGGCCGAGGTGCTTACCGAACTTCAGCGCCGAGAGGGTCTGTCGGGCCTTGATGAAAAGGCGGCCCGACGGGCCGATGCCCGCGCCCAAGACCTGGAAAGGAACCGTAATGTCTGACTGCCTGTTTTGTAAGATCGTAAAGGGTGAGATTCCTGCCAAAAAGGTCTTTGAAGACGAGGACATGATTGCCTTTCATGACATCCATCCGCGCGCCCCTTTGCATCTTTTGGTCGTTCCCAAACGTCACATCGAATCTTTGGCCACAGCCACGCCCGAAGACACTGAACTTCTTGGCCGAATGATGACCCGCTTAAAGGGTCTTGCGATCGAGAATGGCTCTCCGAACGGCTTTCGCACTGTGGTTAATAGCGGCAGGGTTGGCAGGCAGGAGGTGTATCATCTTCATATTCATTTGCTTGGGGGTCCAGAACCGCTGGGTGCCTCAGCCTCTTTTTAACGCGTTGAAGCTCGACGTTTTGAGTTCTACTGGCCAGCGGGCCAATTAGTCTCCTCGTCAGGTATTCAACACCAAGGTCTATTGGAGCATCGTCATGGGCAGCTTTAGCATCTGGCATTGGCTTATTGTTTTGCTGGTCGTTTTGCTGGTCTTCGGAACCAAAAAACTCCGTAACCTGGGCTCCGATTTAGGTGGGGCGGTGAAGGGTTTTAAAGACGGCATGAAAGAAGCAACGGCCGAAGACGCCAAGCCCGAGGGTCAGCAGGAGTCCGCACCGACCGCCAAGGTGGAGTCAGCCCAGACCATCGACGTGCAGGCAAAGGACAAGACCACATCAGGCTCGTAAGTGGCCTCGTTCATGGCCTTGGTCCGGTAAATCGTGCTTGACATTGGGTTTTCCGAGCTCATCTTAATTGCAGGAATTGGGCTTGTTGTTTTAGGTCCTCAACGCCTTCCTGTTGTAACGCGCACGGTGGGCACACTGCTGGGTCGGGCTCAGAAATATGTTAGCGACGTAAAAAATGACATCCAGCGCCAAATGGAGCTTGAAGAGCTTCGCAAAGTGAAGGACACAGTGACCAACCTTGGCGAGTCCATTGCCTCGGAGGCCTCCAAGTTCGAATCCGAGGCCAATGCCATTGCTAGCAATGTCTCCTCCGCCTTTGACTCCGATCGTGATTTTCAGTCGGTCTACGATCAACGCGCGGGGCTTTACATCGGAGCCCCTGGCCGCAGCTGGTCTCAGGAGCAGGCCGATAGCCGAATTCGCGACCGCCTTCGCGCAAGGCTTCGTAAGCGTTACCTTGTTAAGCGGCCGAGGGATTAGCGATGGCAGCCGACCCCAAAGAGAGTCAAGAGTCGCAAGAGGCCCCCAAGGCCCTTGAGCCCCCCGAGACATCTTCCGTCCTGGGCGGCGCTGAAGAGGGTTTTATCTCGCACCTGGTTGAGCTTCGCGACCGGCTGATTCGAGCCGTTCTTGCTGTCTTGGTGGTTTTCTTAGCCCTTGTTTATTGGGCGCCGCAAATTTACAGCGTCTTTGCCGAGCCCCTCATTGCCACGCTGCCGGCAGGCAGTAGCATGATTGCTACCGACGTCACAGCGCCCTTTTTTGTGCCTATCAAGGTCACTATGATGGTGGCCTTCGTTGTGGCGCTTCCCTATGTGCTCTATCAGGCTTGGGCTTTTGTTGCACCGGGTCTTTACACGCACGAACGCCAACTCGCGATGCCAATTATTGTCTCAAGCTTCGGTCTCTTTTTGATAGGTATGGCCTTTGCCTACTTTCTGGTTTTTCCAGCGGTCTTCGGCTTTGTCGCTGGCTACACGCCCGAGGGTGTGCAGATGGCCACCGACATCGACAAATACCTTAGCTTCGCCCTTAGCCTCTTCCTTGTCTTTGGCCTATCGTTCGAGACCCCGGTGGTTCAGATGGTTCTGGTGCGCATGGGTATCATTTCCATGCAAAAGATGATCGATTTTCGCCCGTACTTCATTGTGATTGCCTTTGTGATTGCGGCGATCGTAACCCCACCCGACGTTATCTCGCAGTTAATGCTTGCCATACCGTTATGCCTGCTGTACCAGTTTGGAATCTTCTTGGCCCGCTATGTCACGCCGAGGGCCCAAGAAGAAGAAAGCTCACCTCCGTCTTAGTCCCTTTGAGGCCGCTCGGCAACGGTCAGTTCTAACCCGGTTCGTTGGCCATTACGCAGGACCTCAATCTTGGCCTTATCGCCGGGCGATAAGGCCGCCACAAGGCTTAGGAGCTCCGCTGTATTTCGGCTTGGGGCTTGATTCACGGCAACAATTACATCACCGACTTTCATGCCGGCTTTATCGGCAGGCCCACCGGGCTGAAGCGATGCCACGATGCTGCCTTCAGCCGTTGGCAGGCTTAGGCTCTCGGCAATGGCTGCATTCACGTCTTGCAGCTCGACCCCAATAAAGCCTCGGCTTACCTTGCCGCTTTTTATAAGACTCTGCATAACCTGCTGAGCCATGTCGGCGGAGATGGCAAAGCCAATGCCCAGATTGCCTCCATCGCGGGAGTAGATGGCCGTATTAATACCCACAAGCTTGCCTTGGGTGTCCACCAGAGCGCCTCCCGAATTGCCCGGGTTAATGGCAGCATCGGTCTGGATGAAGTTTTCGAAGGTGTTGATGTTGAGCTGCTTGCGGCCCAAGGCGCTGACAATGCCCTGAGTGACCGTGAGACCCACGCCAAAGGGATTGCCTATGGCCAGGACTGGGTCGCCAACACGCAAGGCACTGGGCTCACCAAACTCGATAATGGGCAGGTTCTCAAGACGGATACGTAGAACAGCCAAGTCGGTTTCCGGGTCCGTGCCCACAATACGAGCTGAGGCCTTGCGCCCATCCGACAGCGAAACCTGCACCTGGTCAGCCCCTTCAATCACATGATGGTTCGTCAAAACATAACCGTCGGGGCTCACAATGACGCCCGAGCCCAGGCCCGAGCCCCGGGGGCTGGGGTCGCGTGGGGATTCCCCGGGTGGTTGACCAAAAAACCGACGGAAAAAGGGGTCGTCATAGAGTGGGTGACGAGGAGCTTGTCTGTTCTGGCGGGAGAAGACGTAAACTACGGCTGGCATGGCCTTAGCAGCGGCCTGGCGAAAGCTGGGCAGATCGGTTCCGGAGGCTGCCATGCCCTTGGGGCTCGGTCCGGGAACAGCTAAAAGAGCCCCTCCGGCCTGACCGGGCAAGGAATCTGGAGCGATCCAGTCGGGCCTTAAAGTGGCAAGGACAAACAGAAGCGCCAGCGCGACAGTTGTCACTTGTGCAAAGAGAAGCCATAGCCGCCTAATCATGAAAGGATTATGGCTGGATTTGGTATGGCTGGCTGGGCTAAAATCAGGGTATTCCTCAACAATAGGCTGTTTATTCTGTCGAAGGTGTCTTGTTATGAGTAACTCCTCTCCCAATTCTTCTGGGCCTTTATTAGGCCTGTCGTCCGCAGTTACCAAGGGCGAGTCTTTCGACATGCAACCCCCCTCCGAGCCAAACCGTCGCAATTGGATGATTGCCTGTGGCGCCGTGGGCGCGGGTGCGGCCGCCGCGGTTGCTGTGCCTTTTCTGGGTTCCATGGCGCCCTCTGAGAAGGCCAGATCTGCCGGTGCCCCTGTCGAAGTCGACATCTCCGACATTCCCGTTGGTGGCGTAAAAATTGTTGAATGGCGTGGTAAGCCCGTCTGGGTTGTTCGTCGCACACCCGAAATGGTGAAGGGCCTTGAGGCACTCAATAGCCAGTTGGCTGACCCCAACTCCGACCGCACCGACTACCCGGTTCCTGCGTACGCTAAGAACATTCATCGTTCCATCAAGCCCGAGGTGCTCGTGACCGTGGGTATTTGCACTCATCTGGGCTGCTCACCGGTCAGCAAGTTTGAAACGGGCGAGGCCTCGGGTATTTCTGCAGACTGGCCGGGTGGTTTCTTCTGCCCCTGTCACGGCTCCACCTTTGACAGTGCAGGGCGCGTCTTTGCCAACAAGCCTGCACCGGATAACCTCGAAGTTCCAAGGCATATGTACCTATCGGACAGTCGTATCGTTATTGGTCAAGACGAACAAGGCGAAGCCTAGCAAAGGCCCCCAGCCTTAGCTTTGGTCTATTTCTTAGTTTTAACTCTTACTGAGGCACCAACAAATGGCAGCAGAAAAAATAGTTCAGGCCGATGGGCTTTTGGGTTGGGTCGATCGACGTTTCCCGCTTATCTCTTTATATAAAGCGCATCTCTCTGAATACTACGCGCCGAAGAATTTCAACTTTTTCTATTTCTTCGGAAGTCTGGCCATGCTGGTTCTGGTGCTTCAAATTGTCACCGGCATTTTTCTGGTCATGCACTACAAGCCCGATGCCTCGCTAAATGCCGCAGGCATTCCGGTGGCCTTTGCCAGTGTTGAATACATCATGCGCGAGGTGCCCTTTGGCTGGCTTATTCGCTACATGCATTCCACGGGCGCATCCGCCTTCTTCGCAGTTATCTTCCTGCACATGTTCCGCGGTCTTATTTACGGGTCCTACCGTGAGCCCCGCGAACTTATCTGGATTTTTGGCTGCCTTATTTTCTTGTGCCTGATGGCGGAGGCCTTCATGGGCTACCTACTTCCCTGGGGACAAATGTCTTACTGGGGAGCGCAGGTCATTGTGAATCTTTTTGCTGCCGTTCCTTTCATTGGCCCCGACTTGGCGATCTGGATTCGTGGTGACTTTGTGGTGGGCGATGCAACGCTCAACCGTTTCTTTGCCTTCCACGTCATTGCGCTTCCTCTTGTGCTTTTGGGCCTTGTTGCCGCCCACATTATTGCCTTGCATGAGGTGGGTTCAAACAACCCCGATGGCGTTGAAATCAAGGCAAAGAAAGA
>JAURCW010000083.1 GCA_030828265.1 Burkholderiales bacterium
CGTTTCAAGGGTGCTTTTTCAGGCGAGCATGGCGACGGGCTTGTGAGAAGTGAATGGGTGGAATGGCAGTTCGGTCCGCGAATCACAAAAGCCTTTGAGGAGGTGAAAGATGCCTTTGATCCTTCCGGGCGACTGAACCCCGGCAAGATTGTTCGAACCACGCGAATGGATGATGCGCGACTTTTTCGATTTCCTCCTGGCTATAGCACCTCTGCGCTCAACCCTGGGTTTGACTGGTCGTCTTGGAATGTCCGAAACGATCCATCGGTTAAGGGTGATCCGGGTAGTTTTGGAATTAAGGTTAGTGCCCCCGGTACAGGCGCAGATCCAAGTCTTGGCTTCGCAAAGGCCGTGGAGATGTGTAACAACAACGGCCATTGTCGAAAGTTTGATGCGGGCACCATGTGCCCAAGCTATCGGGTAACACGAACCGAGGAGCACTCGGTTCGCGGTCGGGCGAATACACTGCGCCTCGCGCTAAGCGGTCAGATCTCAGGGGGGCTGACCTCAAGCTCGGTTCGTAAGGCGCTTGATCTCTGCGTAGGCTGCAAAGGCTGCAAGCGCGAGTGCCCCACGGGGGTGGATATGGCCAAGATGAAGATCGAGGTTCTTTATCAAAAAGGTAAGGCCGAGGGCTTTAGTCTGCAACAGCGGCTGGTCGCTGACCTGCCTTCTCTATCTAATTACGTGCGGCGTATCCCTGGACTTGCCTTTGCCTTAAACGCGCGTAATTGGTTTCCCGGTCTGCGCTGGCTCACCCAGAAGCTTTTGGGTATCTCGTCTCAACGCCCTCTTCCCAGCTGGCGCGCTACAGGCTTCCGAAATCAGAGTAAGCAGCTCATCAGCGCGCCCCTGACCGAATGCGACCTTGTGCTCTGGGCCGATACCTTTAACGATGCCTACACGCCCGAGACACTGCTTTCCGCTTATGAACTGGCAACCCGACTGGGTTACAGGGTGGCACTTTCGGGTGCTGCGGCTGAAGGTGCTGCTCTTTGCTGCGGGCGCACTGCCATGTCCGTGGGTCATCTTGACCAGGCTCGAGCGCTTGCCTTGCAATGCCTCCAAGCCCTCGAGCCCGCCATTGCCCGTGGTATACCCATTGTTGGACTGGAACCCTCTTGCATTCTAAGTCTGCGCGATGAATGGCTCGCTATGGGTCTTGGTGAGAAATCTGAGAAACTCTCGAAGCAGGCCTTACTCTTTGAGGAGTGGTGGGTGAAGGAGCTGGCCAGTGGTCGACTGCAAAAATCCGAGGGTCTCAAGGGACGAACGGTTCTTGTCCATGGTCACTGCCACCAAAAGGCGCTTGGCGCAATGACGCCCACCATTGAAGCCTTGAAGAGTCTGGGCGCCGAGGTCAAGCTTATTGAATCCAGTTGCTGCGGCATGGCCGGAAGTTTTGGTTACGAGACAAGGCATCAGGGTGTATCCACCGCCATGGCGCAGGCCAGCCTAATTCCTTCCGTGAATGCGGCCCCTGAAGATGCATTTATTGTTGCCGACGGCTTCTCGTGTCAGCATCAAATTGCTGAACTCTCAAGCCGAAAAGCGCAGCACGCCGTTCTGGTGATGCGGGAGGCCTTTCGCGAGAGACTCCAATAAAGCCACTAAAATAGAGCTACAGCCACTTAAGGAAAGCGCTTAGCTCTATGCCCTGCCCCACCAGCCTGCCCTCATGGGCCAGGCTTCAGGCCTTTTCAACTCAGCAACCTTCGCTTAAAGACTTAAGTCCGTTTCGTCTTCAAGCAGAAGACATTTCAGCAGACCTCTCGTTGCAGCCCATTGGTTCCGACGTGCGTGGTTTACTGGCTAATCTTATTGATGAGGCGCATGTTCCAGCTAAGCGCGATGCCATGGTGCGCGGTGAGGCCATAAACGTCACAGAGCAACGGCCCGTTCTGCACATGGCGCTTCGTGCTTCAAGTACCGGCCCTGCGCCCTGGGGCGCAGACATTGCCCAGGCTATTGCAACTCAACGAGAACGCTTCCTTCATTTTGCAGACGCCGTTCGAGACGGACGCATCGTGACAAGCAACGGCCTGCCCTTCAGCCATATTGTCAACATAGGCATTGGAGGCTCTGACCTTGGGCCTCGCATGGTCTGCACGGCGCTTGGCGCAAAGGCCAAAAACCCTCTTCCAGTTTTCTTTATTTCCAACCCCGACCCGTGGTGCATACAAGACCTTACAGAGCAAATCGATCCGCTTCGCACCTTATTTATTGTTCAGTCTAAGAGCTTCACAACACAAGAAACTCTGG
The DNA here is from genome assembly GCA_030828265.1 of Burkholderiales bacterium. GTDB lineage: Bacteria > Pseudomonadota > Gammaproteobacteria > Burkholderiales > Burkholderiaceae_A > Hahnella. Next base: position 2,263 of record JAURCW010000083.1, read on the forward strand.
CCGTCTTTTCAACACTCAAGGCCTGGCTTCTAAGCCATGGCATTGAAGCTTCAAAAGTCATGCAGCAATTTGTGGCCGTGACCGCAAGGCCAGATCTTGCTCGGACACATCAGTTCGAGGAAGAGAAGATGTTTGTCTTTTGGGACTGGGTGGGTGGCCGAACCTCGGTCTGGTCTGCCATAGGGCTACCCATTGCATTGCATTGCGGGTCTCAGACATTTAAACAATTTCTTGCTGGTGCAAGCACCATGGACAAGCATTTTCAGCAAGCGTCTGTTCACGAAAACCTACCCTATTGGCTAGCCCTGATTGGCATTTGGAATCGAAACTTTCTCAACCGAACAAGCCATGCCGTTGTCTGCTACGACTGGCGACTCCGACTGTTACCGGCCTTCTTGCAACAGCTTGAAATGGAGTCGAACGGCAAAAGCATTCAGGTCGATGGCCAACCTTCAAAGGTCAAAACAGCGCCTGTTCTTTGGGGTGGCCTTGGTCTTGACGGTCAGCACGCCTATTTCCAAATGCTGCATCAGGGTACCGATATTGTTCCGGTGGACTTTATAAGCACCCTGGGAGATGAACCCGAATCAAAGGATGCGCAGATCAATAAGCGTATTGTTGACCTCAACCTTCAAGCCCAGAAACAGGCACTTGCTCAAGGCCGCTCCCTGCAAGAAACTGTTGAACGCATGCGGGTCGAAAAGATCTCTGAAGATCACATTCACCAACTGGCCATCCATCGTAGCTATGAAGGCAAACGACCTTCCAATCATCTTGTCTTAAGAAATGGGCTTACCGCCTTTAGCCTTGGTCAGCTTCTAGCGCTATACGAGCATAAGGTCTTCACCCAGTCCGTGCTGTGGAATATTCCCGCTTTTGATCAATGGGGCGTTGAACTAGGAAAGACACTAGCCAAACGCCTGGAGGGGAACTAAGGAAACGTAAACTTGGCCGTAGAGGACTTGCCGGCGACCCTCAACTGAACAACCACCTTAGCACCTGCAGACGGCTTGATTGTAGTTTTGGCAGAAAGAGACTCGCCTGAGGGGCTGAGCACAATGTCAGTTCTTTTCGACCCCTCGAGAATCGTAAGCTTTGCGGTCGCACCTGAGAGGCTTACAGGTTTTCCATGGTCAGTCACAAAAAGCAAAGCCTGAACATCTTTAATAAGTAACTCATAGTCATAGGCCGCCTGATAAAAGAGACCGCCGTGCATGGCCTTGTGATCTGTGGCGTGGTTATGGTCATGGCTATGAGACGGCCCTGCCACAGCGGCCATCTGTGTACCCAGACCCAAGAAACACGCAAGTAGAACTTTTTTCATGATTTATATCTCCTTGTTAAAGTCAAAAATTCTCCGATTCGTTTTCACGAATAAGCCTCTCTGCATCGGCACGACCATACATCCAGAACATTACCGGCGTAAGGAATGAGTCCAGCAAAGTAGCGCTAAGTAAGCCGCAAAAAATGACGACAGCCACCGGATGCAGAATTTCAGTGCCTGGCTGTTCCGCCTCGAAAAGCAGTGGGGCAAGTGCAAGTGCGGTCACCAAGGCGGTCATAAGCACAGGGGCAAGCCGCTCAAGCGAACCACGCAGAATCATTTGTTTATCAAACCGCTCGCCCTCTTGTTGCATCAGATTTAGATAATGACTCACTTTTAAGATGCCATTGCGCACAGAAATACCTGCAAGCGTTACAAAACCAATGAGTGCGGCAATTGAAAGGGGCTGGCCTGAAGCTGCAAGTCCAATCACAGAGCCAACTAGGGCTAAGGGAATATTGGCCATAACTAGAGCCGACAAACGCCACGACTTGTAACGCGCATGCAGAACAACAAACATCAAGACCAGAGAGACAATTGATAACAGCATAACGAGGCGAGAGGCTCTTTCCTGCGCCTCGAACTGCCCCCCAATAGTGATATAAAAACCCTCAGGCAGTCGAACCTGAGAGGTCACTTTACGAATGTCCTCAACGACCGATGACAAAGCGCGTCCTTGCGTATTGGCGGACAAAACAATTCGACGCTTCCCATCATCACGACTGATTTGATTGGGACCATCACTCTCTTCAATTTCAGCAAGTCGCGACAAAGGTACTCGCCCTTGAGGTGTATCTATCATGAGATTACCAAGCCCTTGCGGACCGCGTGCGGCCTCAGGTATGCGAACCACCAGAGCAAACCGCCGTCCTTGCTCGACAATCTGTGCCAATGTCTCGCCACCCACCAGAGACTGGAGCACCGATGTCAAGTGTGCACTGGACAAGCCATACTGAGCAGCCCTTTGCTGGTCCACTCGAATCTTGATCTGAGGCGCGAGCACTTGTTTCTCAACCTCTAGATCTGCAATACCCGGAACCTGAGCCAGACTGGCTCGCAAAGACTCGGCCTGAGCGCGTAGTTGATCAAGATCTTCACCGTAGATCTTTATTGCAATCTGCGCCCGAACACCAGAGAGCATGTGATCGATACGATGCGAAATGGGCTGACCAATGGAAATAGCAGCTGGAATATTTCTCAGCTGTTCACGAATATCTGTCTTAATCTCTGTCATTGAACGAGTCATCTCGTGACTGGGAATAAGGCCAATATCAATCTCGCTCACATGTACGCCCTCGGCGTGCTCATCAAGCTCAGCGCGACCGCTTCGACGGCCCACATAGGCTACTTCAGGAACCTGGGCAACAAGACGCTCGGCCTCACTTGCAATGACCGACGACTGCGATAAGGTCACCCCAGGATTAAGACGCAGCCCAAGTAGAAGCGTCCCCTCGTTAAAGGGTGGAAGAAACGAGGTTGGAAAAAAAGGGACGGCTGCGATTGCTATAACAACACCCAAAAGCCCAGTTCTTAGGGCTCTCTCTGGCCTGTGCATCACACGCTCAAGAATCGACGCGTATTGTCTTTTAAGCCAGGTAAGAAAAGTAGTGTCACCATCATCAAGACTCTTCATTGACGGAATTAGGTAGTAGGCAAGCACCGGCGTAATAGTGACTGAGACTAACAAAGACGCTAGGGTGGAGGCGATGAACGCAATACCCAATGGAACGAAGAGTCGGCCCTCGATGCCAGGAAGAAAGAATAAGGGGAAAAAAACCAGAACAATGATGACAGTTGCATACAAAATGCCGCTTCTCACCTCAAACGAGGCGCGACGCACGACTTCAAGCGAATGTAAACGATGTGTCACCTGCGTAAGGTTATTCATTCGAAGACGACGAATAATGTTCTCGACATCTACAATGGCATCGTCAACAAGTCCACCAATTGCAATAGCTAGACCACCCAAAGTCATGGTGTTAATGGTGAGTCCAAAGTAGGCAAAGACCAGGGCCGTTACACAGATTGATACAGGAATGGCTGTCAAGGCAATAATAGTCGGGCGCAGGGTGCCCAAGAAAACAAAGAGCGTCAGCGCTACAAAAACCGAGGCTGCAATCAGCTTGCCATTTAGGTTGTTGATAGATGCTTCTATAAACGAAGCCTGCCGAAAGGTCACTCGTGGCGA
>JAURCW010000132.1 GCA_030828265.1 Burkholderiales bacterium
CAATGGGTCGATCAGTCCAAGGCCGGGCTACCCGCCCAGGTGGCCAGTCAGAGGGGCGACGAGTCCGCGGTGGCACGGGAGTCCATTCGGCTGGGTATGACAGCCGCTCAGCAGCACGTCTTTGGGGTGATTTTCTGGTTCGTTATTCTGCCTGGGCCTTCGGGCGCGGTCGCCTACTGGCTAAGCGCTCTGCTGCTGCGTTCGTGGTCTTCGCCCCGTAACGAGCTGAGCCGGCTTGCCGACCAGCCCGATGTTGAGGCCATGGCGGGCGACATGGGCAATATTGCTGACGATGCCCATGGCCGTATTTCCAGCCAGGCTTTTCGCTGGGTCGACTGGCTGCCCGTCCGAGTCACAGCCGCCATTTTTGCCGTGGTGGGCAACTTTGAAGATGCAATTGGTCTCTGGCGCTCGCGCGTTATTGCGGCACCCGAGTCCACCGACGACACCGAGCGTGTACTTATTGCATCGGGCTCAGGCGCCATGGGCATTGAGCTTGGCCTGCCCGATGCTCCATCAGGGGCTGAGGGCCTTGATGATGTCGAGGGAGCGTTCGCGGTCTCGTCCTCCGCGGGCCCCAGCCTGCGAGAGCCTGATGGCTCGGCCATGGCATCGGCCATCGGGCTTGTATGGCGTGCTGTCCTGGTCTGGTTCTTTATGGTGCTTTTATTCTCTTTAGGCCGCTGGCTGGCCTAGCCCAGCTCGTGCACCAGGCGTCGCCAAAGCCCGAGTCGTTGTTGAAGCTGCTGGTAGCGATCTTCGCTAACGAGCTTCTCGGTAAGCATGGTGTTTAGGCTCTCGGTGAGAACGCAGCCCGGCTCCTGGTCGTGCTGGCAGTTGTAGAAACGACAACGTCCTTTGTTCTGAATCTCAAGCCATTCCGGAAAGGCACCTAAAAGATCTTCGGTCGTGAGGTGCTGTATGCCGAAGGTCTGAAAGCCTGGTGTGTCAATAAGCCAGCCATCCACATCCAGCCATTCGTAGGCGCGGCTTACCGTTGTGGTGTGGCGACCGGTCTGCAGGGCCTGCGAAATCGCCTGAGTCTGCGCACCGGCGTCGGGAATAAGCCTGTTAAGCAGGCTCGACTTCCCCATCCCCGACTGACCAACAAGCCCCACCACAGGGTTTGTTATGCCTTGCGCGCGAATCGCCTGCACCAGCGCCCCGGTGCCTGACTCGCTACTTGGGTCTTGGCCCTCGTGGTCAATGCAGCTTATTTCGGCATCGGGCAGGCATGGCCAGGGAAGGCAACTCCGAAGGCTCGCGCGAGCCCGATCCGTTTCTTCTGAGAGGTCCGTCTTGTTGAGGGCGATGATGTAAGGCAGACCTTCGGAGGCAAGGGTTGCCAAAAGTCTCACCATGAGTTCAGGGGCAAAGAGCGGCTCGCCTGAGACCAGAACGATCACCAGGTCGAGGTTGGCCGCAATGACTTTCTGACGATGCGCTTCGGCCCTAACAAGGGCATTTCGGCGCGGCAAAAGCTCCATAAGGCTTGAAGGTGGCTCGGACAAGAGAGCCAGGTCGCCTGCCACGGGTTTTAGGGCTCTTCCTTTAAGAGGAACAGCCTGGCTGTTTAACGGGCCTGTTACAGGACTCACCCAGGCATGGCTGCCGTGGGCGCTAATTACGCGATGAGCTTCAGAATGCGATCGGCGCAATCAAAGTCCTTTGACGTGATACCTCCCTCGTCATGGGTAATGGTTCGAACCAGAAGGGATCGATAGCCAAAGCAGACATCGGGATGATGATTGATGTCATTCGCAATCTGCATGATGGAGGTCACGATCCGGCAGACCTCGTCAAACGATTCGGGCTGCAGGCTAAGGGTGAGCATGCCGTCTTCGAGCCGCCAGGGTTGACGGCTAGACAGTTGGGCAATCACTTCATTGGGTTCGAGCACCATAGCCCGTAGTCTAACGGAGGTCCAAGATCCGTTGCCAGTCATTGCCCATCAATGCCTTACACTGGCCTTATGACATCAAAGACATCCTCAGACGCTGCAACGCCTAATGACGATTATCTGGTCTGGCTCGACATGGAAATGTCGGGCCTTGACCCTGAGACGCATCGAATTTTAGAAATCGCCCTGGTGGTCACCGACAGCCAGTTGCAGGTTGTGGCCCATGCCCCTGTTTACGTGGTGCATCAAACCGCGGAGCACCTCGACACCATGGACGCATGGAATAAGGGCACTCATGGTCGATCGGGACTTATCGAAAAGGTGAAGGCCTCAACCCTTGCAGAGGCCGATGTCGAGCGTGAACTGCTTGCCTTTTTAAAACAGTACGTGGGCGCGGGAAAGTCGCCCATGTGTGGCAACACAATTCACCAAGACCGGCGCTTTTTGTTGCGCTACATGCCCGCCCTCGAGTCGTATTTTCATTACCGAAATGTGGACGTCAGCACCTTGAAGGAGCTCTGCCGGCGATGGAACCCAGCAATTATGAAGGGCTTTGAAAAGAAGGGTGCCCATACGGCCCTTGCCGATATTCTCGAGTCCATCGACGAGCTTCGTTATTACCGAAAGCAGCTCATGCCGGGCACCCTGCCGGAGGCAGAGCCGGGCGTAATCTCGAACCAGGCTTAAGGCGTTCGTCGCTCGTAAAGCGTAAGTCGCTCTCGGTTATCGCGTCCCGGTTTTCGAGGACCCTGCCATAGTCGTTCCCATTCCCGAGGTTCCGGGCGAAAGTTGTCTTCATAGACAAGCAGCCATCGGCAACCTAGGCTCTCATTAAGATCAACCGACACCTCTTGCCTACCGAATGAAGGCACCTCTGTCACGCGACCCGAGAGAGGTCTCAGACTGGGTTCAAGCATGGCGAGCGCAATCGTTCGGCCCATAAGGTCGTTATCCGCCGCGGCAATGCAGTGGTCGTTCCGGAGGTCCTCAGGGCTCGCTTGCGATGAAGCGCCGGTGGTTGACACCGCCTCAGATGGCCCTGCCATTGCCATGGCTGCTTTAAGTTCTGCCGCCAGAGGCTGGTAGCCCCTATTGATTTCAAGAGCGGGTAATAGTAAAGACATAAGCAAGACCCAGCTCAGACCAAGCCCTCCGGCTGTAAGCAAGACAGGGCGCCAGAGGCGGCTCTCTGCTCGCCGTGTTCGCCAGAGCACCAGCGCCACCCAAAGCCCGCTGGTGATGGTTCCTAGCAAAAGGCTGGCAAGGCTTGCCTGAGGTGTGATGCCTGGGGCATGGAAGGCCAGGCGCTCGGCAAAAAAGGCAGGCTGATTGAACTCAATAGCAGACCAGTAAAGCCAAATGAGAACGCCAAGGCCCGAGAAGAGGGCAACGGCGAACCAGTCAATTAACGAGGAGAGACCTCGCGGCAGAGAGAGCAGCCCAAAGGCTGCAAGGCAGGCCAGTACGACAATCGGCAGGGTTCGAGCTGGACTTACCCCGCCTACGCCTAAGAGCCCCATGAGCAGGCTTGCACCAAGTAAAACAAGCAACACCTGCAAATGGGCAAGGCCAAGAAGCTTGTGACGCCACGCCTGAACCAGCAGTGCGGCAATCACCGGCCAGGCCGGCCACCAAGTCCAGGCCCATGTCTTCGGGCCATGAATAAGAGAGGGCCCATCAAGCGCCCACTGAGCCTGCCACCATTGGCTAAGGGCCATCGACTCCTGCAGCATCGCAGCAAGCAGCACCCAACAGGCTATGCCCATGGCAAGCACCAGGCCCGCCCAACTGCCCCATTCCTTCACTGTCATGCGCCAGCCCGGTAGGGCAGTACCTACAAGCAGGACGCCGAGCCCCGCGGCAGAAAGGCCTGCGATACCGTCGCTTAGCAAGAGCCCTGTAAGGCTCAGCCCAACCCCAAGACCTGCTTGACGAGGCCGCTCGGGTGCCATGGAGAGGGCCCACAGCAAAAGCGCCTGCAGTGCAAAGCTGCTTGTCGCCGAGCCAGCCTCGTGCCAACGCGCAAGAGCGCCAAGGGTGCCTATGGCAAAGAGCACTGCGCAGTCGGCAACCGTACGCGCGAAGTCGGGCCCCGAAGGTCCAATCCCCAAAGGGTCGAAGGGTCGCGCCTCGCGCCGGCGCGCAAGCCGGTAGGTGGCTCTCCACAGAGCCCAGAGACCGAGGAGTATTAGCCCAAGTTGAGTAAGGCGGGCGGCTGCGGTCA
>JAURCW010000170.1 GCA_030828265.1 Burkholderiales bacterium
AACCTGCAAAAGGGCCACACCATTTTGTTTCATGCCGCTGCCGGCGGTGTTGGGCTGATTGCTATGCAGTGGGCCAAACTTTTAGGCGTGACCGCCATTGGGCCTGTAGGAAGTGATGAAAAGGCCAAGCTTGCCTTAGCGCATGGGGCCGCCCATGTCATTAACTACAACACCGAAGACCTTGTGGCTCGCGTGAAGGAAATAACCAATGGACGGGGTGTGGATGTGGTTTACGACTCGGTGGGCAAGGCCACCTTGGAGCGCTCCCTTCAGTGCCTACGCAAATACGGCCTAATGGTGAGTTTTGGCAATGCCTCGGGCAAGGTTCCGCCGGTTGATCTCAACCAACTGAATGGGCACCTGTTTTTAACAAGGCCATCCCTCATGCCCTACACGGCATCTCGTGCGGAGCTCGAGCTTAGTTCAGGCGAGCTTATTAAGCATGTGGCCAGTGGCAAGATCAAAATTAAGATCGACCAGAGCTATCCGCTTTCCGAAGTGGTGCAGGCCCACACCGATCTTGAGGCCCGAAAGACCACAGGCTGCAGCGTTCTTATTCCTTAAAGAAGGCCTCAAACTGGGGTGTGATTAAAAGAAATCCGCGAGCGAGTCGGACGCCAATTGTTTGGGCCTTAATGGCCGTCACATTTCTAGCGGGTACCCCAGGCTTTGTTAAGGCCCAAGCCATGGGAGAGGGCTTTGAGCCCGACTCCAATGCCTTGCAAGATGTTCAGGTTCGGGCCCAGCGCCCGAATGACCTTCAGCAGCGGCGCTTCTCGAATGCCTCGAAAACCGTGGTGGGCCGAGAGGAAATTCAGAAGTACGGGGACACCAGCCTTGAGGATGTGCTTCGTCGTCAACCCGGGGTCACCGTGCCCTCGGGTGGAGGCAACCCCCGTTTGCGCGGCATGGCCGAGGGTTACACCCAGATTCTTATCGATGGCCAGCCTGCAGGCCGAGGGTTCACCATCGACTCCATCCAGCCCGAACAGGTTGAACGCTTAGAAATCATCCGTGTACCGACCGCAGAAACCGGTGGCCAGGCTGTGGCCGGCAGTGTCAACATCATTACCCGCGAAGGCCAGGCACGCGGACGTAAAGACCTTAGCCTGGGCTTAAGCCTGGGCGAGCGCGACCTTCAAGGCTTTCGGCTTGGCCTGACCCAGCAAGGTGCCTGGCTGGGTGATGAGTCGATGATTTCCGCCACCGTCTTTGGCCGAACCCAGGAGAGTCGGTCGGAGCAGTCCTTGCAGTTTGTTGCCACTGAAGATCCTTCGGCGCCCTCTGGCCAGTCGTCGCAGACTCGCTCTGAGCAAGAACGTCTTGGGCTCAGCCTTCGCGGGCAGGCCAGCTGGAACCTTCAAAACCAGTCCAGCGTCTCTGTGCGGCCGATGGTCTTTGCAGTAAAGGGCGACACGCAGAGCCTGCGCCAAATTGAAGCCTGGCGTGGTTCCGACCCATTTAGCTTTGCTTCGCCCTATTTGCAGGATGACGCTACCCAGCGCTTTCACTATGCCGTGGGCCGCGTCCTACTTCTTCATAAGTGGAACATTGACTCTCAGTGGCGGCTTGAAACCGGCCTGACCGGCTCAGCCTTTGAATTCAAGCGTGACGAGGAGTCCTTGGTCCAGACCGTCACGCAAACGCCAAGTGCCCGCCAGACCAATGCCAATACCGAGGAGAGAGGGCTGCTGTTAAGTTCAAAACTCAAGCGTGCATTCAATGAGGACGAGCAGACATTTGGCTTCGAACTTGAGCAGACCGTGCGCACGGAAGAAGACAGTAGGCGGGTGGACGACGTTCTTTACCAAGCCGGCCTAGGCAATGAACTGGATACCGACCAGACCCGTTGGGCGGTTTATGGCCAGTGGGATTTCAACCCAAGTCCGCAATGGGCTCTGCTTACGGGCCTGCGTCATGAATCCATTCAGACCAGCCTTCAGACCCTGCCAAGTCTTCCTCGGCAAAACCATGAGAGTGAACTGACTTCGCCTTCGTTAAGCCTTGTGCATCGACCTGCCAAGGACCCGAGCCTGCTGTATCGCCTAAGCCTAAGCCACGCCTACAAACGCGCCCGTGCGCGCGACTTGTCGTCGCTTCCTAGTCTCTCAAGCAGTTTTAACCCAAATGACGCCAACACTCCGGATGCTGCCGACAGCGTGGGTAACCCCGACTTAAGGCCGGAGCAGTCCTGGGGCCTTGATCTCAGCCTAGAAAAAAGCCCAGTCGCCAACAGCCTCTTGTCTGCCGGTATTTTTTGGAAGCAGATTAAAGATGTTCAGCGTCGACAGACACAGCTTGAAACGGTCTCGTGGTCCTCGGTGCCTCGTTGGGTGAATAGGCCACGCAATTTGGGCGAGGCCGATTTAATTGGCCTTGAATTGGAGGCGAGGGCTCCTGCAAGGCTATGGGCGCAATGGCTGGGCTTGGGTCAAGCTGAGCAAGCAAAGCCTAAGGCCGGTTCATCCGGTGGCGCAGCCTCGGGCCTTGAGTTTCGGGCGTCGCTTAGCCATTACTGGTCGCAACTTGAAAGCCTTGACGGCCCCAACAACCGACTGCCGGGGCAGCCCGCCTGGGAATTGAAGCTGGGCTTTGATGCGCGGCCGGCGAAATCAAAACTTCGCTACGGGGCAAGCCTGGGCTACACAAAGGCGGCCCGCTATCAGGCCGAGCCGCAGGCCTGGGTTGAGGCGGACGATGACCTTACTCTTGAAGCCTATGGCCTTTATTCCTTCGACCGTAATCAGCGCCTGCGTTTTACTGTGCAAGACCTTGCCCGCTGGTCATCGGAGTCGACTAGCCTAAGGGTTTTTGATCAAGGAAACCGGATTGAAGCAGCCCGCCAACCCGGCAGACTCAGGGCCTCTTTAAGATACGAGCTAGGTTTTTAGCGAGCCGCGGTCACCACAATCTCAACCTTCCATTCGGGCTTGGCAAGCTTGGCCTGCACGGTGGCACGACACGGAGGTTGCCCGGCCACCACCCAGGCATCCCAGGCCTTGTTCATGGCGTCAAAGTCGGCAAGATCGACAAGGAAGATCTGAGCCATAAGAATGCGCGACTTGTGCGAACCGGCCTGACCTAACAGCCGGTCGATCGACTGCA
>JAURCW010000175.1 GCA_030828265.1 Burkholderiales bacterium
CCAAGGTCGTGCAGCAGGCCTTGCTGCGCCTGCAGCGTCTCGAGTTCAAGGGCCGAGGCCTGAAGGGCCAGGGGCTCAAGCAGTTGCTGCATGGACCCCGAGGGCATGGCCTTAAGGCGCTCATAAACGATGCGCTCATGGGCCGCATGCATATCCACCAGAACGAGGCCCTTGACGTTTTGGGCGAGGATGAAAATCCCATGCAACTGGGCAAGGGCAAAACCCAGCGGGTGATCGGTATCGGCGGGCATACCCGCCTGCATCGAGGCGTCGATACGGAAGGCAGCAGCAGGCGAGTTCACCATCCAGGCCGATGAGAGAGAAGGTGTCTGCGATGCAGAAGTCGATGCACCGAGACCAAGGGCGAACTGGCTTGGGTTGGGGGTTGAGGCTATGGCCGAGATCGGCGTGGCCTGCGATGGACCCGCAGAGTCGGTATTCGCAAGAGCCAAAGGATTGATAGCCGCCTGCCCCGTTGCCAGGCTCTGACGGCAAGCCTGAACAACAGCCTGATAGACCGCCTGTGACTCACGAAAACGAACTTCCGCCTTGGCCGGGTGCACGTTGACATCCACCCGATCGCTTTCAATGTCGATGAACAAGGCAAAGCGGGGCTGCCGATCGCTATGCAGCAGGTCCGCGTAGACCGATCGCATGGCATGGGCAAGCATCCGATCGCGAACCGGACGGCCGTTCACATAAAAGTATTGGCGATCGGCCGCGTGGGATGCCTCAGTGGGCCTTTGCAAAAAAGCATGAATGGTCATGGGCCCATGCGCCTGGCTGCAGACCGCAAGCGTTGAGGCGTCGACATCAAGCAGCCGAGCAACACGGTCGGCAGAGTCTTGTGCGGGAAGGCTGACTAGGAGCTTGTCGTTATGGCGAAACTGCCAACGGACCTGCGGATGGGCAAGCGCCGCACGCTGAAATACCTCGCGGCAGTGATTCAGCTCGGTGGCGGCAGTTTTTAAAAAGCGGCGTCGCGCCGGAATGGCATGAAAAAGGCCAAGTACTTCCACCATGGTGCCCCGGCCTCCAGCGGCAGGCGCCAACTGCCACTGCCCCGAGCGATTCGAGATGCTGTTGGCATGCTCGGCCTGCGGCGTGCGGCTGGTGATGGTGAGTTCGGCCACCGACCCCACCGAGGCCAAAGCCTCGCCACGAAAGCCATGGCTGCGCACAGCAAGAAGATCATCAAGGCTGCGAATCTTGCTCGTGGCATGTTGTTGGACGGCAAGAAAAAGATCGTCGGGCTCGATGCCATCGCCATTGTCACGCACGCGAATGGCGCGAATGCCGCCGTCCTCAAGACTTAGCTCAATCTGGTCTGCCTTGGCATCAAGGGCATTCTCAAGCAGTTCTTTCACCACCGAGGCCGGACGCTCCACAACCTCGCCTGCCGCAATCTGGCTGACTAAGTTCTCGGGAAGAAGCGCGATACGTGCCATCGATTTCTAGTGCGTGAACTGTCTTTTGACTTAACTCGCCAGCCCGCGCTTGGCAAGCGGCGGGTTTTGCGCCAGATAGGCCTGAATGCCTTTGAAAATGGCCTCCGCGACATCGCGCTGATAACGTGAGTCTCGCAGTTTCTTCTCTTCCTCGGGGTTGCTAATGAAGGCTGTCTCAACAAGTATCGATGGAATGTCAGGAGCACGAAGAACGGCGAAATTTGCCTGCTCCACCCGAGGTTTATGGAGTTGGTTCACACGGCCAATTTGAGAGAGTACCGCTTCACCCAATTTACGCGAGTCTTTAATTTGGGCGGCTGTGGACATGTTCAATAAGGTCTGCGCCACCAAGTCGTCGGCATTGCCCACCTCAACCCCGCCAATAAGGTCGGACTCGTTTTCTTTGTTCGCCATGTAGCGAGCAGCGGCACTGGAGGCACCGCGTTCGGACAAGGCAAACACGGAGGCTCCTTTAGCTGTGGGTGAGACCCAGGCGTCGGCATGAATCGAGACAAACAAATCGGCCTGAACCTGACGGGCGCGACGGACACGTCGGGCTAAGGGCACAAAGTAATCGCCGTCGCGGGTTAAGAAGGCTCGCATATTGGGGGTGGCATCGATGCGACGTTTAAGCTCGCGGGCAATACGCAAGACAACGTCTTTTTCTTTAGTGCCTCGACGGCCCACTGCGCCGGGATCCTCACCGCCATGCCCCGCATCAAGGGCAATGGTGACCACCCGCGATGGTGATGGACGACGCGCGCGCGCAGGCGCTTTCGGATCGGACATGCCAGGCGCCCTGGCAATGGAGCCAGCCTGGTCTGGGGGCAAGGCCTTCATCCCCGAGCCTGGGGTGGGCACTGCCGCAGGACCTGTTGGAGCCCGTGCCTCCGCGGTCCTGGATGGCTCGGTATCTCTTGATGATTGTGCCGACTGCGAGGCCTGCTCAATCTGCTCGTACTGTTTCAAGAAGGCCAACAAGGGGTCTGGCTCAACCAAAGGGTAAAGGTCGATTACAAGTCGATGCCTGTACTGGGCAATCGGTGGGAGGCTAAAGACCTTGGGACGAATGTCGCCTTGTTTGAGGTCAAAAACCAGGCGCACAACGTTCTTGCTGAACTGGCCAACCCGCACCCCTTCAATGTATGGGTCGTTGGGCTGAACAGCAGCAAGTAACTCGCGCAGTCGTGGGTCCAGCACCATGTCCTGAATATCTACCACGAGCCGATTGGGCTGAGTAAGCTTGAAGGTCTCGTAGCGAATTCTGGAGGTGTCATGCTCGATCGCCACGCGTGTGTAGTCGTCGGCGGGCCAGATGCGCACTGCTACAAGTTCCAAGGCGCAGGCAGAGTCTGGCCACGACGAAACCCCAAGGGCTACCGCAGAAAGCCCAATTGGGCCGAGTAAAGACGAACCTGGACCGAGGGCTGGGGCAAGCAAACTGGCCATCGGAAGGGCCAAGAGCCGGCGCCTTGTCTGCGCAAACTTAGATGAAGATGGGTCTGGCCGAAGGTCTTGGTCTTGGTCATGGTC
>JAURCW010000140.1 GCA_030828265.1 Burkholderiales bacterium
CTCACCCCTTGAATAAGTGCGTCGATGGCCTGGGGTTGGTCCCCGGAAGGACGAAACCCACTGACCAGCTGAAACGGGCTAAGTGTTTGAACCGACATGCTAAACTTGATGAAATTCGCGAATGAGAGCGATGAGAATTGTTACAAATTCGTGATACAACTCTAGGAAACGAGATCTATTTTCGCTTGGCTTCTACTAAATTTCCACGCTTTTTTTTTACGCCCTTTCCTTGACATTTCACTCCTTCTCTGATCATGCTCGCCCTTGCTCCCTCCCCCTTTGCCAGTGTTGAACAAGCCGCCCGTGACCCAATTCTTGGTCTTACCGAGGCTTTCCATAACGATTCCCGGGCTATCAAGGTCAATCTAGGGGTCGGCGTCTACCTTACCGAGGCTGGCAAGGTCCCGCTACTTCAATGCGTGCACCAGGCCGAAGAGGCCTTGGCCGCAGCCGCTCTTGCCAAGAATTACCTCCCAATCGACGGTGCCCCCGTATACAACAAGGCGGTTCGAGAGCTGCTTTTCGGGGCTGAAAGCCCTCTTGTGGCAGAAAACAGGGTGGTTACGGTGGAAACGCTTGGAGGAACGGGGGGCCTGAAGGTCGGGGCCGATTACCTGAGGCGGCTTTTACCCCAAAGTGCAGTGGCCATCAGCGACCCTAGCTGGGAGAACCACCGAGCCATCTTTGAAATGGCAGGCTTCGAAGTCGTTAACTACAGCTATTACGACCCTGTTCGGCGTGGCGTCGATTTTGACGCCATGTGCGCCAGCCTTTCTAAACTTCCCCAAGGCACAATCGCGGTGTTGCATGGGTGTTGCCACAACCCGACAGGCGCCGATCTTGAGGAATCCCAATGGGATAAGGTCATTGAGCTCTGCGCAGCCAAGGGCCTCTTCCCGTTTCTTGATATGGCCTACCAAGGCTTCTGGAAAGGACTTGCCGACGACACACTTGCTGTTCGCAAGTTTGCCGACTCGGGCCTGGCCTTCATGGTCTCGAATTCCTTTTCGAAGTCTCTGTCTCTGTATGGCGAGCGAGTAGGCGCACTCTCCATCGTTACGTCGAATGCAACCGAGGCGGCCAATGTGCTTAGCCAAGTTAAACGCACCATTCGCACCAACTACTCCAATCCGCCAACCCATGGGGGCGCGATTGTGGCCTCTATTTTGAATAGCCCCGACCTGCGAGCTCTCTGGGAAAAAGAGCTTACCGAAATGCGCGAGCGTATTCGCACGATGAGGCATGAGCTTGTGAAGGGTATTGAGGCACTTAAAGTGGCCCAAGATTTTTCTTTTGTGACGCGTCAGAACGGAATGTTTAGCTACTCAGGGCTCAACGCCGAACAAGTTGAGGCTCTTCAAACCAAGTACGGTATCTATGCCCTGAGCACAGGACGCATCTGCGTTGCGGCTTTGAACAGTAAGAACGTGGGTTATGTCTGCCAGGCAATTGCAGACGTTGTGAACGGGTAGGCTCTTACCGGCTAGTTGCTTTTACAGGACGGGTCAAAGCCCGTCTTCAACCGCGCAAGCTTTTTCTCTTGCTCGGTCATAGGCTCGTCGCTTGCAGCGACAGGGTCGGGGCAGTCAGGAAGGTTTTGGCTGCAGCCAATAACCGTCGTGAGCCCTAGCGAAACAAATAAAGATAAGAGCAAGCGCATAATGGAAGTATAAAAACATCCCACAAGCAAAATGATATTAACCCTTCTGGGATTTGCCTTCGCATTTGGACTTCTAGCAAGTCGCCTTGGCCTGCCGCCGATGGTCGGCATTCTTGCTGCGGGTTTCGCCTTCAATCAGCTTGGTCTTGAGAAGCCTGCCGAAATTAACTTTATCGCAGATCTCGGCATCACACTTCTGCTCTTCACAATAGGGCTAAAACTTAATCTGCGTTCACTTGCCGCGCCCCGGATCTGGGCGGGAACCATGGTTCAGATGGTTTTTACGGCAGGCTTTTTTACCTTAGCGCTTCTTCTTGGTCAAAAGCTCTACCCTATCGAAGGCCTTGAGCTTAGTGGTTTCGCTACGGGGCTAATCGCATTTGGGCTTGCCTTCTCCAGCACCGTATTCGTCGTTAAGCTTCTAGAAGACCGCGGTGATATTGGAACACTCTACGGGCAGTTGGCCATTGGCCTGCTCGTTATGCAAGACCTTGTGGCAGTGATCTACCTTGCCTTTAGCGAGGCCCAATACCCAAGCCTATGGGCCTTGTCACTGCTGGCTCTACCTTTTGCACGCCTTCTACTGGATAAGCTTCTCCATTTTGTGGGGCACGGCGAACTTCTTATTTTGACTGGTTTAGCGCTTGCAACGATTGTCGGTTACTCCTACTTTAATGCCATAGGTATCAAAGGTGATCTTGGCGCCCTAGTACTCGGTGCCTTGCTGGCTAACCACCCCAAATCGTCAGAGCTTGCGCAGTCGCTCTACAGCCTCAAGGAAGTCATGCTGGTGGGCTTCTTTTTATCAATTGGGCTCCAGGGGCTTCCTAACGGTGACATCGCGCTTGTGGCCGTTGTACTTTGCCTTTTGCTACCCCTGAAAACCGCAATCTATTTCGGCGTTTTTGCTCTAAGCCGCCTTTCCCTTCGCATGAATATCTTAGCAAGCCTTAGCCTCTCAAACTTCTCAGAATTCGGACTGATTCTATGCGCGCTCGCGGCCCGTCAAGGCATTATTCCAGTCGACTGGCTTATCGTCTTTGCTCTTGCTCTTAGCTTGAGTTTCGTCTTGTCTGCGGTCACAAACACAAAGAGCGAAACCCTTTATCAGCGCTTTAAATTTTTAGCCCGGCGTTTTGACTATGAGAACAAGGCGCTGCGCGATCAACGTAAAACCTTACTTGAAGCCGATATCTTGGTTGTTGGCATGGGGCGAGTAGGCACCGGCGCTT
This sequence comes from Burkholderiales bacterium, assembly GCA_030828265.1. Classification (GTDB taxonomy): domain Bacteria; phylum Pseudomonadota; class Gammaproteobacteria; order Burkholderiales; family Burkholderiaceae_A; genus Hahnella. Next base: position 2,893 of record JAURCW010000140.1, read on the forward strand.
ACGATGCACTTACAACCACATTTAGCCATCAAATTATTGGGCTTGATCACAATCCTTCTCGTGTTAGCGAGCACCAAGATCTTGGACGTAAGGTACTTCTTGCCGATGCCTCGGACACAGACCTCTGGGCGAACCTACGAAAATCCAACAGACTGCAGATGATTATTCTCGCTATGCCAAACCACCATAACAACATTGCGGCAGCTGAACAGCTAAGAGACCTTCAGTTCCAAAGCCTGCTGGTCGCAGTGGCAAAGTTTCCTGAAGAGGTCGAGGAGCTGGCCGCACTCGGGGTCACGTCCTTTAACATGTACTCCGAGGCTGGGCTTGGACTAGCCCGGCACGCCCTTACCGAACTTCAATTGCGCGAGCCATAAGCCATGACCCTTACCTATCGTCACAACAACGATGCCCCAACACCCAGCGGGTTAACAAGTCGAGCCAAGCGAGGCCTGCTTGAACTCGAGTACGAAGGACACGGAAGCTTTGAACTGAGTTTCGAATTTCTTCGCGTCTATTCCCCGTCAGCCGAAGTGCTTGGACATGGGCCTGGACAAGAGGTACTTCAGACCGGCAAACGCCAGGTTCAAATTGTGGCCATTGAGCCCGTGGGCCATTACGCCATCAAGCCAGTTTTTTCAGATAACCATGACACAGGTATTTTTTCTTGGTCTTACCTTTGGTGGCTTTGCCAGAATCAAGAAGCACTATGGACCCGCTACCTTCAGAGACTAGAGGAGCAGTCAGGCTCTCGTGATCCGTCCTAGCCGGCTAGAGGCGACAGCTACTGTCCTGAGAAAAACCATGGAGCCAATGGGTTACTAGCCGAGCAAGCCGAATGCTTTAAGCAGCCCCACACCACTGACTACGAGAAGTGCAATACCCAAGAACCGAAAG
>JAURCW010000013.1 GCA_030828265.1 Burkholderiales bacterium
AACCAGGTGAACAATGTTCTGTGCTTCCCCTTTATTTTTAGGGGTGCACTCGATGTCGGGGCAACCACCATCACGCGCAACATGGAGCTTGCAGCGGTGCATGCTGTTGCCGAGCTTGCCCGCGCCGAGCAGTCGGATATTGTCACGGCAGCCTACGGAACCGATGGCCTAAGCTTCGGTCCGGAGTACCTTATTCCCAAGCCCTTCGACCCCAGGCTTATTGTAAAAATTGCGCCCGCGGTGGCCAAGGCTGCCATTGAGGATGGCGTTGCCACACGACCCATTGAGGACTTCGTGGCGTACATGGACAGGCTGCAAGAGTTCGTCTACCTGTCGGGCAACTTCATGAAGCCCATCATGGCCCTTGCCAAATCTGCCGAGCGCCGCAGGGTTGTCTACGCCGAGGGTGAAGACGAGCGCGTACTGCGAGCCATTCAGGTGGTTGTGGACGAAAAGATTGCCCAGCCCATTCTTGTCGGGCGTCCCCAAGTGGTTGAGAAGCGAATCAGCCAATTCGGTCTGCGAATGCGTGTCGGTGTTGATTTTGAGCTCGTGAATCCTGAGCAGGATGATCGCTACCGGGATTACTGGGAGACGTACCATTTGCTTACCGAACGCAAAGGTGTCACCGCTCAGTATGCCCAAATTGAGATGCGCCGCCGAAACACTTTAATTGGCGCAATGATGATTCATAAGGGCGAGGCCGATGCGCTTATTTGTGGAACCTTCGGAACGCACGGCTTGCACCTGCACTACGTGGACCAGGTTCTTGGTAAGGCCCCAGGCTCTTCGGTTTACGGTGCCCTGAACATCGTCATGCTTCCCAATCGCACCATTGGAATTGTGGACACGCATGTTAACCAAGACCCAACCGCCGAGCAGATCTGCGAGCTCACCTTGGGTGCCGCCGAGGCCATGCGCGGTATTGGCTTAGAGCCCCGCGTGGCCTTGCTCTCGGCTTCAAATTTCGGAAGTGTTGCTTCAAGCAGTTCTGAAAAGATGGTGAAGGCGCTTTCGCTGATTCGTCAGCTTGATCCGAATCTGAATGTGGATGGAGAGATGCAGGGCGATGTGGCACTTGACCCTGACATGCGGGCGCGCATTATGCCGCGCTCGACTCTTCAAGGCAGTGCCAATCTTTTGGTGATGCCCAATCTCGAGACGGCCAATATTTCTTACAACCTCTTGAAGACCGCTGCTGGCAATAACATTGCGATTGGTCCACTTCTTCTTGGCTGTGCCGCGCCTGTTCTTATTCTTACGCCGTCGGCCACCGTCAGGCGCGTTGTGAATACAACGGCCGTAACGGTGGTTGGGGCCAATCGGCCAGGCTACGCACCTATTTAAAAGAAGCTGCGGGGAGTTCTTGGTTTAGAACTCCCCGCAGCGGCAGGCCAGACTAGCTAAAACAGCCGCCGCCGCAGTCTCTGTTCTTAAAATGCGTGGCCCCGATCGAATACCCAAAAAACCATGGGCTCGAGCAAAGCCCTCCTCGTCGTCTGAAAATCCCGCCTCCGGCCCTATCAAAATTCCCATGCGTGGGCTGATATCGGCAGATGAAAGGCTTTGAGCTGAAAAGGGGTCCAAGAGCCATGCCGACTTTGGTTCGGGCTCGGCTTCAAATCGCAGGATGGCCTGCTGAAAGGTCTGTAACGGCGCAACGCGAGGCAGTTTGTTTCGACCGCACTGGGCTGCTGCTGCTTCAGCAATCTTTCGCCAGTGTTCAATTCGATTCTCAGCGCGCGCGCCCGAGAGGCGCAGAACCGAGCGTTCGGCCTGAATGGGCCATAGGTCGCTTGCCCCAAGCTCACTTGCTTTCTGAACAACCCAGTCCATCTTGTCCCCGGTGCAAAGAGCCTGCAGTACAACAGTGCGCAGGGGGGATTCGCGGTTGATGGTCTGCAGTTCGTCGGCCTCGACAAGACAGGCCTGACTGTCAGCCCTAAGCAGTCGCATGCTGGCCTCCTGGCCGTATCCATTGAAGCCAACCAGGGCTGCCCCCTGCGCCAGGCGCAGCACGCGAACCAGATGATGGCTCTGGTCTTTTTTGAGCGTCATTGGCCCTGGCTGAAGGTCGTGTAGGTAGAGTCGGGGGGTCATGGGCTTACGCTGGGCTTGGTTATGAAGGTAAGTGCTTTCTTAACAGTTTGCGTAAGAATCTCTTCAGGATTGGGCGGGGTCCCGCGGGTACACTTAGAAGTTTCCAGTAGGCTTTCGTTACAGTAACACCCCTTGGGAGGCCTGTGCGGGCTGGACATAGCCGCAACGGGCGGGGGCTAGGCGATTTTTTGGAGACAGATTTTGGCAACGACGCAAACTCAAACAACAGCTGCCTTTAAAACCACGCAACGCAGTTCCGAACAGACCCAGCAAATGGCCAATGCCATTCGGGCCCTTGCGATGGACGCGGTTCAGCAGGCCAATTCAGGCCATCCGGGCATGCCCATGGGCATGGCCGAGATGGCAGTGGCCCTCTGGCATGGCCAACTCCGCCACAGCCCCTTGAACCCGACTTGGGCGAACCGCGACCGGTTTGTTTTGAGCAATGGCCATGGATCCATGCTTATTTATGCGCTCTTGCACCTGACGGGCTACAACCTACCTATGAAGGAGCTGAAAAACTTTCGGCAGCTCCATTCCAAGACACCGGGCCATCCTGAAGTTGGCATGACTCCAGGAATTGAGACCACCACGGGTCCCCTTGGGCAGGGCGTTTCCAATGCTGTCGGAATGGCGCTCGCTGAGCGGCTTTTAGCGGCTGAATTCAATGAGCCGGGCTATAACCTTGTTGACCACTGCACCTATGTTTTTCTGGGCGATGGCTGCCTCATGGAAGGTATTAGTCACGAGACCTGCGCCCTTGCCGGAGTCTGGGGTCTGTCCAAACTTATTGCCCTGTACGACGACAACTCCATCTCGATTGATGGCAATGTTGAAGGCTGGTTTCGTGATGACACCAAGAAGCGTTTTGAAGCCTACGGTTGGAATGTCATCGGACCCATCGATGGCCATGACGTAAGCCAGGTGTCTGCCGCACTTGAGCAGGCAAGAGACTGGGCCGCCAACGGCTGCAATGGCCGAATGGCTCCCACTTTAATTATTTGCAAGACCGTTATTGGTCAGGGTTCTCCGAACCGCGCAGGTACAGCCAAGGCGCACGGCGAGGCGCTGGGTGCCGAAGAAATTGCGCTGACCCGAAAAGCCATTGGCTGGCCCCATGCCCCCTTTGAACTGCCCGATGACGTGGCGAAGGCCTGGGATGCGCGTGAACTGGGTCAGTCGCATGAAGCAGCCTGGAGCAGGCTTTTTGAGGCCTACAGCATGGCCTATCCCGGCAAGGCCGCTGAGTTTAAGCGCCGCATGTCAGGTGGTTTGCCTAAGGACTTTGCCTCGACCATGCAGTCCTATATTGAGAAGCTCTGCAAGGAGGCGCCGAGTGTTGCAAGCCGTAAAGCCTCGCAGATGGCCCTAGACGAGATCGGCCCGAAACTTGCCGGCCTACTCGGCGGTTCGGCGGACCTTACCGGCAGTAACCTGACCAACTGGAAAGGGGTTGCCAGCCTCTCGGTGAACCGCGCCGGCGAGCTAAGTCCCGGGCAGCATATTAGTTACGGTGTTCGCGAGTTTGGCATGGCTGCCATATGCAACGGCATTGCCTTGCATGGAGGCTTTATTCCTTATTGCGGCACCTTTCTCACCTTCTCCGACTACAGTCGTAATGCCATACGCATGGCGGCTCTCATGCACCAGCGTGTTATTCATGTTTTTACCCACGATTCCATCGGCCTTGGGGAAGACGGCCCCACCCATCAACCCGTGGAGCAGCCGTCGTCCTTGCGACTTATTCCTTTTCTCCACGTCTGGCGACCAGCCGATGCCGTCGAGACGGCCGTGGCCTGGAAGGCTGCCCTCGAACGGCATGATGGACCTACAGCACTTCTCCTTTCGCGGCAGGCGCTTCCGGCCCAGGTCACCTCAATGGCCACAGCGGCTAATGTTGCTAAGGGTGCCTACGTGCTCTCTTCCGACCCTCAGCCGCAGCTTGTCCTCATGGCAACGGGCTCCGAGATAAGCCTTGCCGTGGAGGCCGCCAAAATGCTCCGGTCCGAGAATCGACTCAAGGTGCGTGTGGTGTCCGTGCCCTCGACCACGGTCTTTGACCAGCAGTCGGAAGACTACAAGGCCTCTGTCCTTCCTGCGGGCGTGCCTCGCATTGTTGTCGAGGCAGGCGTGACCGATTTCTGGTGGAAGTATCAGCCGGCTGCTGTTGTCGGCCTTGACCGGTTCGGCGAGTCCGCCCCCGCCCCCGATATCTATAAGCATTTCGACATTACGGCGCTGGCTGTCGCGAACACTGCGCGCCGGGCGTTGGCACTTAAAAATTCAAAATAAAAAAGGAGAAGCAGGATGACCATCAAGGTTGCGATTAATGGCTACGGCCGTATTGGCCGTAATGTTTTGCGGGCTCATTACGAAGGCGGTAAGCGTCACGATATTGAGATTGTTGCGATTAACGATCTTGGAAAGCCCGAGACCAATGCCCACCTGACCCAATACGATACCGCGCACGGCAAGTTTCCTGGCACGGTCTCGGTGGATGGTGACTGCATGGTGGTCAATGGCGATCGTATTAAGGTGCTCGCAAACCGCAACCCTGCTGAGCTTCCTTGGAAAGATCTTGGTGTTGATGTTGTTTTGGAGTGCACGGGCTTCTTTACCTCGAAAGAAAAGGCCAGTGCTCACCTTGCGGGTGGTGCTAAGAAGGTTGTTATTTCTGCCCCCGGCGGCAAAGACGTGGACGCGACCGTGGTCTTTGGTGTGAATCAGAATGTACTGAAGGCAAGCCATACCGTTATTTCAAATGCCTCCTGCACAACCAATTGCCTTGCACCCATGGCCAAGGTCTTGCATGAGTCCCTTGGCATTGAGTCGGGTCTTATGACCACCATTCATGCCTACACCAACGACCAGGTGCTTACGGACGTCTATCACGAAGATCTTCGTCGCGCGCGTTCGGCCACCATGAGCATGATTCCTACGAAGACAGGCGCTGCGGCGGCAGTAGGCCTCGTACTGCCCGATCTCAATGGCAAGCTCGACGGTTTTGCCATGCGCGTTCCCACCATTAATGTCTCGGTGGTCGACCTTAGCTTCATGTCGAAAAAGGCCACCACCGCGGATGAGGTTAATGCGCTTCTTAAGGCGGCCTCCGAGGGCCCCTTAAAAGGTGTTCTGGGCTACAACGTGGCGCCTTTAGTCTCAATCGACTTTAATCACGATGCCCATTCCAGCGTGTTTGATGCCACTCAGACACGGGTCTCGACCGACGGTCGCCTTGTAAAGGTGCTCTCGTGGTACGACAACGAATGGGGCTTTTCGAACCGAATGCTCGACACCACGGTTGCCCTGATGTCGGCAAAGTAAAGGGCGGAGTTTTTTATGAAATTCAAGCGCCTCTCCGATATTCAGCTTAAGGGTAAGCGTGTGTTTATTCGCGCCGACCTCAATGTTCCCCAAGATGATTCTGGCCGAATTACAGATGACACGCGAATCCGCGCCTCCTTGCCTGCCATTGAGCAGGCCTTGGCGGCCGGTGCTGCTGTAATGGTCACCTCGCATCTGGGTCGACCAACCGAGGGCGAGCTCAAGCCCGAAGATTCCCTTGCGCCGGTGGCCAGTCGTATTGCGGAGCTTATGGGGCGTAAGGTGCCTTTGGTTAGCCATTGGGTGGAAGAGGGCGTTACGGTTGCGGCCGGTGATCTTGTGGTGCTTGAAAACTGCAGGGGCAACAAGGGCGAGAAGAAGGACGACGAGCAGCTTGCGAAGAAAATGGCAGCCCTTTGCGATGTCTATGTGAACGATGCCTTTGGCACCGCGCACCGTGCCGAGGCAACGACCCACGGTATGGCCCGCTTTGCTGCCGAGGCCTGCGCGGGCCCCTTAATGGCGGCTGAGCTTGACGCGCTGGGTAAGGCCTTGCAGTCACCGCGCCGACCTCTGGTTGCCATAGTTGCGGGCTCCAAGGTTTCAACCAAGCTCACCATTCTGAAGTCACTTGCACAAAAGGTCGACCAGCTCATTGTAGGCGGCGGTATTGCCAACACCTTCATGGCCGCCAAAGGGCTTCCGATAGGCAAGTCGCTTGCGGAGAACGATCTTATTGAAGAGGCAAAGGCCATCATGGCTGTTATGGAAGCGCGCGGAGCCTCGGTACCCATCCCCGTGGATGTCGTGACTGCCAATGAGTTTTCGTCTCAGGCCAGGGCGAATAAAGTGGCAGCGACTGACTGCGCCTCTGACGACATGATTCTCGACATCGGCCCTCAGACCGCTGCCGAGCTTGCCGGAATTGTTGCCAAAGCAGGTACCATCGTTTGGAATGGCCCGGTGGGCGTTTTTGAAATTGAACAGTTCTCGGGCGGCACCCGAACCTTGGCCTCTGCCATTGCGCATTCACCTGGTTTTTCAATCGCCGGGGGTGGTGACACATTGGCTGCCATTTCGAAGTACAACATCGGTAATCAAATCGATTACATCTCTACCGGTGGTGGCGCTTTTCTTGAGTTCTTGGAGGGTAAAACCCTACCTGCCGTTGCAGCGCTTGAGGCACGTGCCTAGTTTTCGTTGTTGCCTTTATCAGTTGTTGTCATCTCTTTATTAAGGGGTCAATGGGGTGAGCAGTAACCTTGGACTGTCTCGAGCTACCAAAATTGTTGCCACCCTAGGGCCTGCGAGCAGCAGCGCCGAGCAAATTAGAGCCTTGGTGGAGGCAGGTGTGGATGTCTTTCGCCTGAACTTCTCCCACGGTTCAGCCGAGGAGCATCGGGCCCGCGCTGCTAGCGTCCGTCAGGCGGCGGCCGACTGCGGTCGCGATATTGCTATTCTTGCCGACCTTCAGGGCCCGAAGATTCGAGTGAGCAAGTTTAAGAATGGCAAAGAATTGCTGCAATCGGGCCAGGCCTTTCGGCTTTTGGTTAATTGCCCAGAAGGCGATGCGACCCAGGTGGGGCTTGACTATCCCGAACTTGTCAACGACGTGAAAACGGGCGACACGCTTTTGTTGAATGATGGCCTTATTTCTATGCGGGTCGAGTCGGTCAGCTCGAATGCCATTGACTGCATCGTGATTGAGGGCGGTGTTCTCTCCGATCGCAAGGGTATTAATCGACAGGGCGGCGGGCTGTCTGCCCCTGCGCTCACTGATAAAGACCGCTCCGACATGCAGGTTGCAGCGGCCATTGAGGCCGATTATCTTGCCGTCTCCTTTCCCAAGTCGGCGGCGGACATGAAGGAGGCGCAACGACTGCTTGATGCCCTAGGCTCCAAGGCCCAGACCATCGCTAAGATCGAACGTGTGGAGGCCATTGAAAACCTCGAAGAGATTATTCAAGCCTCCAAGGGCCTGATGGTGGCAAGGGGCGATCTCGCCGTTGAGGTCGGCGATGCGGCGGTTCCTAGTCTTCAAAAGAAGATGATTCGCATGGCGCGCGAGGCCAACCGACTCACCATTACAGCCACTCAAATGATGGAGTCCATGATTAGCTCGCCGGTTCCCACACGCGCCGAGGTCTCCGATGTGGCCAATGCCGTGCTCGATGGTACCGATGCCGTGATGCTCAGCGCGGAGACTGCTGCGGGAGCTTACCCGGTGCGCACGGTGCAGTCGATGGTGCGTATTTGTATTGAGGCCGAGAAGTTTGCCGAGCGAACCCTCGACACGGAGTTTCTGAACCGCACTTTTCAGCGTATCGACCAGTCCATTGCCATGGCTAGCCTTTTCACCGCACGTCATTTGAATGTGAAGGCCTTGGTCGCCTTAACGCAGTCGGGTTCCACGGCACTTTGGATGTCCCGGTTGAATGCGGGCGTGCCCATTTACGCGCTTACGCCCGAGGAGACGAGCAGACGTCGCATGGCGCTGTACAGAGACGTCGAACCTCTCATGTTCGATTTCCAGGCCTCCGACCGGGAGGCCTTGCTTTCGGCGGCTGAGCAAAGGCTTGTGGATGCGGGTGTCGTTCAGCCAGGTGATCTTGTGATCATTACCATGGGCGACCCCATTGGGCAGACTGGGGGGACCAACTCCTTGAAGATTGTTCAAATTACGGCGCAACCATCTGCACGGTTTTCCAAGCATAATCACTAGTTCGTTTTAAATGAGGTTTGTGTCATGCCTTTAGTCTCACTTCGACAAGTCTTGGATCATGCCGCGGAGAACAACTATGGGGTTCCCGCCTTTAACGTCAACAATCTTGAGCAGGTTCAGGCCATTATGGCCGCTGCCCAAGAGCTGGATGCCCCCGTCATCATGCAGGCGAGCGCCGGCGCCCGTCGGTATGCTGGTGAAGACTTCCTTAAACATCTCATTCTTGCGGCACTGGAGTCCTATCCCAAGGTGCCTCTTGTTATGCACCAAGACCATGGCCAAAGCCCCGAGGTCTGCCAAGGCGCCATCGCGCTTGGCTTCTCAAGCGTCATGATGGACGGCTCCCTTGAGGCCGACGGCAAAACCATTGCCAGCTACGACTACAACGTGCAGGTTACCTCCCAGGTGGTCGCTATGGCACACAAGCTGGGTGTCTCTGTGGAGGGTGAGCTTGGCTGCCTTGGTTCGCTTGAGACCATGAAGGGGGATAAGGAGGACGGTCACGGCACCGATGCCACCATGACCCGTGAACAGCTTCTTACCGACCCCGAGCAGGCCGCCGATTTTGTGAAGCGCACCCAGCTCGACGCACTCGCCATTGCCATTGGCACCAGTCATGGGGCATACAAGTTTTCGCGTAAACCTACAGGTGACATTCTTGCCATTGATCGCATTAAAGAAATCAACAAGCGTATTCCAACAACGCATCTGGTGATGCACGGATCGTCCTCCGTTCCCCAAAATCTTCTTGAAGAAATCCGCGAGTTCGGGGGTGACATGAAGGAAACCTACGGCGTGCCGGTTGAGGAAATCCAAGAGGCCATCAAGCATGGTGTTCGCAAAATAAATATCGACACCGATATTCGTCTTGCCATGACGGCTGCTGTGCGTCGCTTTATGGCCGAGAACCCTTCCCACTTTGACCCTAGAGACTTTCTTAAGCCCGCCCGAGAGGCCGCGAAGATCATATGCAAGGCGCGCTATCAAGAGTTTGGCTGCGCCGGGCAGGGTAGCAAAATTCGCCCGGTTAACCTTTCGGTTATGGCAAGTCAGTATGCCGAGGGTGCCCTAAACCAGCGCGTCCAGTAGTGCTGCAAAGTCATATTCAGTCGCTTCCCCTGCTTGGGAGGGGGAAGGTGCGTGACCTTTATGCGGTCGGTGACGATCAACTGCTTATGGTGGCCACGGATCGTCTCTCGGCCTTTGATGTCGTTCTGCGACAGCCTATTCCTGACAAGGGCGTTATTCTCAATCGACTCTCTGAGTTTTGGTTTGCACGGCTTGGCGCTGTGGTTCCAAATCACCTCACAGGCATCGATCCAGAAACTGTGGTGGTGGCCAACGAGGTCGACCAGGTGCGAGGTAGGGCCGTAGTTGCAAAACGCCTAAGTCCTGTGCTGGTTGAAGCCGTGGTTCGCGGCTATTTAATTGGCGGTGGATGGAAGGATTACCAGGCAAGCGGCAGTGTCTGTGGCATTGAGCTTCCCAAAGGCTTAAAGCAGGCAAGCAAACTACCCGAGCCCATCTTTACACCCGCGCGCAAGGCTGAGATGGGCGAGCACGATGAGAACATCAGCTTTGAGCAAATGGCCAATCAAATTGGTAAGCCGCTTGCCGAAAAAATTCGTGCCGTTAGTCTGCAGCTTTATCAAGAGGCGGCCGACTATGCATTAACCCAAGGCATTATCATTGCCGATACGAAGTTTGAGTTTGGGCTCGACGCAAAGGGTGAGCTTTATCTTATGGATGAGGTTCTAACAGCCGATTCCTCACGCTTCTGGCCCGCCGATGGCTACGCCGAGGGAACGAGCCCACCAAGTTTCGACAAGCAGTATGTACGCGATTATCTTGAGACACTCGACTGGAATAAGCAATCACCAGCCCCATGGCTCCCGGACTTCGTGATTGAGCAGACAGCTCAGAAATACCGAGATGCACTCTTTCGTCTTGCTGGGGTGCGCATGCCGCTTATTGGGGTTGTGATGGGCTCGCAGTCTGACTGGGAGGTTATGCGCCATGCTGTCGAGATTCTCGATCAGTTTGGTCTTCCTCATGAAGCTCGGGTTGTCTCGGCGCACCGCATGCCTGACGAACTTTATCGCTATGCAGAGTCGGCTCGAGCTCGCGGCATCGTAGGCTTAATTGCCGGCGCAGGTGGAGCCGCCCATTTGCCCGGAATGCTTGCCGCTAAAACCACAGTGCCCGTGTTTGGAGTTCCTGTGCCCTCCAAGTACCTTCGTGGCGAAGACTCTTTGTATTCCATTGTGCAAATGCCGAAGGGAATTCCGGTGGCTACCTTCGCCATTGGCGAGGCAGGCGCTGCTAATGCTGCTCTGCATCTTATTGCAGGTCTCACCCGTGATGACCCGTCGCTTCATCAGCGCCTTCAAGAGTTTCGGGAGCGCCAGACCCAGCAGGCCGAATCGATGAATGCGAATCTTGGACGTACCTAGGCCAGGCCCAGGTTTTTTGGCTGGTTTCACATGACATCTGTGAGTCCAGTTATTGGTCTTCTTGGTGGTGGGCAGCTTGGCCGCATGATGATTCAGGCTGCGCATCGTTTAGGTCTTCAGGTGGTGGTACTTGACCCCGACCCTAAGGGGCCTGCAGGCCAAATTGCCGATGATGTTGTGGTCGGTCATTACGCAGACTCCGCAGCCCTTGTTGCTCTTGCGGAGCGGGCGCAGGTTTTCACCACCGAATTCGAGAATGTTCCATCGGCAAGCCTTCGCTTCTTAGCCCAGTACGGTCCAACCTATCCCGATGCTGCCTCGGTTGAGCTTGCACAAGATAGGCGTAAAGAAAAGACCTTCTTTGCCAAGGCGGGTATACCTGTGGGGCCCTACATTACTCTTAACTCGCTAACCGACTGCGAGGTCTTAAAGCGGTCACATTTTCCCGCCATTCTAAAGACGGCAGAGCTTGGGTACGACGGTAAAGGTCAGCTGAGTGTCAATAGCCTCGACGAGCTAGGCCATGCCTTCCAAGAACTTGGATCAGTGCCCTGTGTCCTTGAGAAAAAGCTTTCGCTGAAGGCTGAAATCTCAGTGGTGATTGCACGCAATGCGCAGGGTCATGTGGCTGTTTTTCCAGCTGCGCAGAATGAACACCGACATGGCATTCTCCATACCAGCACCATTCCGGTTAGCTTGCCACCGCAACTCGTTCAGCAGGCCGAGCAGTATGCAAAGACCATTGCCTTAAGGCTCGGTTACGTGGGTGTTCTTGCGGTTGAGTTTTTCTGGGATGAGAACCTGGGCCTACTTGCTAACGAGATGGCGCCAAGGCCTCACAACAGCGGGCATTTCACCATCGAAGCCTGCCCTACCAGTCAGTTTGAGCAGCAGGTGCGTATATGTGCCCATATTCCTTTAGGCCCAACACGCCTGCAGTTCGCCTGTCGAATGACCAATTTGCTTGGTGACCTCTGGTTCCCCAATGGCCCGGGTAAGCCCATGCGCGAGCCGGATTGGTCTAAGCTTGTTCCATCTAACGACGCCTGGCTGCATCTCTACGGAAAGGCAGAACCAAGACCCGGACGAAAGATGGGGCATATCATTCAGAAGCTTGGTGATGCGTGAGCTTGACTGCAGTCCATCATTCCCTTCTCCTGACGCGTCCATTCAATGCGACGACCCCGCGCTCACGGCCCTAAGGGCCTCGGTTGAGTCAAGTGCTCTTCATGAAGCGGCCAAAGCATTAGGCCAAGGCTTCTTGGTTGCCTTTCCCACCGAGACGGTTTACGGGCTCGGTGCTGATGGTCTCAACCCAAACGCAGTTTTAAGAATCTTTGAGGCCAAAGGGCGTCCAAAGGGCCATCCGCTAATACTTCATGCAGCCGATCTTGCGACCGCTCTTAAGGTGTCCCCGCAATGGAGTCCACTGGCCTTAGCGCTGGCAAAGGCCTTCTGGCCGGGACCCCTCACTCTCATTCTTCACAGGGCCGACCTTATCCCTTTTGAAGTTACGGGAAGTCAAGACTCCGTCGGAATTCGAGTGCCCGATCATGCGATTGCTCAGAAGATGCTGCATGCTTTTGCGGAGCATGGTTCGGGCCTTGTTGCTGCGCCCTCGGCGAACCGATTTGGAGGTGTTAGTCCGACGCGGGCAAGTGATGTATTGAAGGGGCTTGGCCCCTTTCTGCGTAACGAGGATTGTGTGTTGAAGGCCGGGGACTGCTCAGTTGGCCTGGAGAGCACCATTGTGGATTGCCGTGACGCAACGCCTCGGATGCTTCGGCCCGGAGGTTTGTCGCGTGAGACGCTTAATGCGTGGCTGAAGGCTAAAGGCTTTCCTCTGCTCGAAACGTCTTTGAGACAGGTTAACGGGCAGGCCCAGAGCCCGAAGCCGCGGGTCTCGGGAAGCCTTGATTCACACTACGCACCTCGATGCCCTTTGCTTGTTTTGTCTCGTCAACGCATGCAGGATCTTCTGCGGTTAGAGAATTTTATTGAAGGGCTGGGTCCTTTGAACCATGGGCCAGTCAGCATGGCCACCAAGGCGAGTCGGCTAAGGGTAGGCTGCCTAGTTCTTGAACCTTGGGAGTCATCGTCTTTCAGTTCGGCGCCTTTAGAGCGCTCGAACTCAAAAACCGTTGCTTTTGATCTTCAAGCCCTTACCTCAGACCCGGAGGTTTATGCCAGCCAGTTTTATCAGCGATTAAATGACTGGGATAACAGTGGGGCCAATCTGATTCTGGTTGAAAGTCCCCCCGAGACCCAGGCCTGGGAGGCCCTTTGGGACCGCCTTCGACGAGCCGCAACCCGCTACTAAAAGTTTAGGCTCATGCGACGGTGAGGAATGTCACATTCCATAAACTCCTCGCTTTCCGCACTAAAACCAAGCTGCTCATAAAAACCGAGTGCCTGAACCTGGGCGTGCAGGTAGGCGGATGGGAACTCGAGCCTTTGCGCCTCGTTCAATAGGGCGCGCACCAGCAAGCGCCCAATCCCTTTATTACGTTGCTTCTCTGACACTGCAATACGCCCAAGTCGACCATCGGGAGCAAGTCGTCCGGTTCCAAGCGCAATACCGTTTGCCGCAATGACGACGTGC
>JAURCW010000198.1 GCA_030828265.1 Burkholderiales bacterium
AGGGTCATGGCAAGAGGTGCTCGCCATTCAAAAAGGGCCTGGCCATCGGGGCTTGGCATGCCTTGGCAAAGCCAATGCGCGAGGCCTACATGGTCCGGGTGCATGTGGGTTGAGACCACGCGCAGAAGCGGGCGCCCTTTGAAATGAGACGCTGCGATCTGTTGCCACAAGGCTTTGGTTTCCTCGTTTGAGATGCCTGTGTCGATGGCAGTGAAGCCCTCACGCCCGTCCAGGGCATCTTCCACCAGCCAGAGATTAATATGGTCAAGGGCAAAGGGAAGGGGCATTCGCAGCCAGTAAACACCCTTGGCAACCGGCTGGAGCTCGCCTGCTGCGGGCATGGGCAGCGGCGCATAATGAATCTCTGACTCAAGTTTATTCATGGGACAATTTATAAAAATTCCATTATGACGTTTAACGCAGCATGGCGATCGGGCCGCTGCAATTGATTTGAAAAAGGAACCTTACATACATGAAGGTCTTGGTTACCGTTAAACGAGTTGTTGATTACAACGTGAAGGTGCGCATTGCACCCGATGGCTCCGATGTTGATATTGCCAACGTCAAAATGAGTATGAATCCTTTCGATGAAATTGCGGTTGAGGAGGCGGTTCGACTCAAGGAGCAGGGCAAAGTCACCGAAATTATTGCTGTTACTTGCGGAACCGCGGCAAGCCAAGATGTCCTGCGAACAGCCTTTGCCATGGGGGCCGACCGCGGCATTCTTGTCACCAGTGAGGCCACACTGCAGCCACTGGGCGTTGCTAAGATTCTTCAGGCACTTGTTACCCGTGAGGCGCCCGACCTCGTGCTTATGGGTAAGCAGGCCATCGACGACGACTGCAACCAAACGGGGCAGATGCTTGCGGGCCTTTTGAAATGGCCACAGGCCACCTTTGCCTCCAAGGTTGATCTTCAGGCGAATGAAGCGCTCGTTACTCGCGAAGTGGATGGCGGCCTTCAAACCATTGCTGTGCAACTTCCTGCCATTGTGACGGCTGATCTGCGTCTGAATGAGCCCCGCTACGTCACCCTGCCCAACATCATGAAGGCAAAGAAAAAGGAAATTGAGACCATCGAGGCGGGCTCGCTTGGCGTTGATGTCACGCCCCGTCTTCATCAGTTGAAAGTTGCCGAGCCAGCCGGTCGTGCCGCAGGGGTAAAGCTTTCGACGGTTGACGAACTCATTGAGAAACTTAAGAACGAAGCGAAGGTAATCTAGGCCATGAAGCTGCTCGTTATCGCTGAACACAATCACAAAGCCCTTGCGGCTGCCACTCTTAACACCATCACTGCGGCGGCAGCCCTTGCGCAGGCCCAGGCATCGCACCCAAGTGCACCACAGGCTCTTGAGCTGCATGTCTTGGTGGCGGGGCATCAGGCCGAGCAGGCTGCCCGTCAGGCGGCTCAGTGCCAGGGTGTGCATCAGGTCTGGCTTGCCGATGGCCCTGCCCATGCCGAACCCCTTGCCGAGGCCTTGGCGGCACAGGCGCTTCATTTAATTCACACACTGGACCCTGCACTGGCATCCGGTACTTCGGCAGGTGGTAAGTCCGATGGCCTGCGGGCGGTTGTTCTGCCCTCGTCCACCATGGGCAAAAACCTTGCGCCACGCTTAGCCGCCATGCTCGATGTCGCGGCCATTTCCGACATTACAAAGGTCATCAGCCACGACACCTTCGAGCGACCTATTTACGCAGGCAATGTTATTGCGACGGTGCAGTCCATCGACCCCGTGCTTGTGGTTACCGCGCGTACCACAGCCTTTCAGGCGGTTGCCTCCAGTGCTACGCCTGCCACTGTTACAGCGGTTGAGTCAGTTGCGCCCGCCTCGCTTAGTCGCTTTGTTTCACAGGAGCTCTCAAAGTCCGAGCGGCCCGAGCTGGGCTCGGCCAAAGTAGTGGTCTCGGGCGGCCGGGCGCTTGGTTCTGCCGAGCAGTACCAGGCTGTTCTCACCCCGCTTGCCGATAAGCTGGGTGCCGCGCTGGGCGCCTCGCGTGCGGCTGTTGATGCAGGCTATGCGCCCAACGACTACCAGGTGGGCCAAACAGGTAAGGTGGTCGCCCCGAACCTTTACATCGCCATCGGTATGTCGGGCGCCATTCAGCATCTCGCAGGTATGAAAGACTCCAAGGTGATTGTGGCCATTAATAAGGACCCCGATGCGCCAATTTTTCAGGTGGCTGACTATGGACTTGTTGCCGACCTGTTCGAGGTTGTTCCACAGCTCACCGAAAAAATTTAGCCCCGTCATTCGCCAAGGAACTCGCTATGCCAGTCGACTATCAAGCCCCTCTTAACGAGATGCAGTTTGTAGTCACAGAGCTTTGTGACTTCAAACAGGTGGCAGCTCTTCCTGGCCAGCAAGACCTCGAGGCTAGCCTCGCCGAGGCTGTTTTGTCCGAGGCGGCACGGTTTTCGCAGGAAGTCTTGTCACCTATAAATGTCGTTGGCGATCAGTCGGGCGCACAAGTGAATGCGGCGGGTGAGGTTAGCTGCGCACCGGGTTTTAAGCAGGCCTACAGCCAGTTCGTTGAGGCCGGGTGGAAT
>JAURCW010000195.1 GCA_030828265.1 Burkholderiales bacterium
CTTGTTGCGGGCAATCGTCTGCCCTAGCCCTTTTTGAGTGCCTGTGGAATCTTCCTCTCCCCCCCTTCATAACGCTGCACAAACTGGCTTAAGGAGATCGTAATGACCGCATCAACAGGTTCGACAGGTTCGACAGGCTCGCTCACAAATGCACTGCAACAGCTCGTGGATGGGCGCGACCTCAGCACCGAGACCATGACCGCCTGCATGCGGCAGATGATGGCAGGCGAAGCCTCTGCGGTTCAGATGGCGGCCTTTCTTATGGGTCTGCGGTCAAAGGGTGAGTCGATTACCGAAATTGCCGCAGCCGCCTCGGTGATGCGGGAGTTTGCAACACCCGTGCAGCTTGAACTTCCTTTCTTGGTGGACATGTGCGGCACGGGCGGGGACGGGGCCCACACCTTCAATATTTCGACCGCAGCCATGTTCGTCGTTGCCGCAGCCGGTGCCTCCGTAGCCAAGCATGGCGGGCGTTCGGTCTCATCGAAATCGGGCAGTGCAGACCTTCTTGAGCACCTTGGGGTGGCCATTAGCCTTTCCGCACAAGACACGGCACAGTGCTTAAAAGGCTGTGGCGTTGGCTTTATGTTTGCACCGAATCACCATGCGGCCATGAAGCACATTGCGCCCATTCGTAAAGAGCTTGGACTGCGCACCATCTTCAATGTCCTGGGCCCTTTAACCAATCCAGCGGGTGCGCGCTGCCAGTTGATGGGGGTTTACCAGCCAAGCCTTGTGCCTGTTCAGGCCGAGGTTCTTAAACGCCTGGGCTCCGACCATGTCCTTGTCGTTCATGCCGAAGAGGGTCTTGACGAACTGCACCTGGTGGGCAAAACCCATGTGGCCGAATTGAAGAACGGCGAGGTTCATCAGTACACCGTGACGGCCCAGCAGTTTGGCTTCCCCAGTTACTCCAGCAGCGAAGTGGCACAGGCCATTCGTGCGGAAAACCTTCAGGAATCCGCCTCTCGAGTGGCAGCCGCCCTTACCAACGAGCCTGGCCCCGTGCGTGACATCGTGGCCTTCAACGCCGCAGGAGGGCTCTTGGCAAGTAATAAGGCCAGTGACTGGCCGCAAGCCATCGAGATGGCCATGAGGGCGCTGGAGTCGGGCGCCGCAGGCCAGAAGCTCGAGGCCTTCATTGCGCTAAGCCAGTCGCTCTCCAAGGCCGCAGAGCAGGCCGCGGGGCGGTAAGTCATGAGCGACATCCTGCAAAAGATTCTTGAGGTTAAGCAGCAAGAAGTGAAGGCGGCCAAGGCCAAAGAGCCCGAGGCTATGTTGCACGACCTCATTGCAGCCCAGCCCAATGACCAAAAGCCG
The DNA here is from genome assembly GCA_030828265.1 of Burkholderiales bacterium. GTDB lineage: Bacteria > Pseudomonadota > Gammaproteobacteria > Burkholderiales > Burkholderiaceae_A > Hahnella. Next base: position 1,321 of record JAURCW010000195.1, read on the forward strand.
CGTGGCTTTTACTTGGCCATGCAGGCCCGTATTCAACAGGGTGGGGTCGCGGTTATTAGCGAGATTAAGCGCGCGAGCCCAAGCAAGGGTTTGCTGCGAGACCCTTTTGACCCTGTTGCCATTGCACAAAGCTACGAGAGGCATGGCGCAAGCTGCCTTTCGGTGCTTACCGACGAGCAGTTCTTTCAGGGGCATCCAAGCCACCTGAAGCAGGCGCGCGCCGCCTGCAGCCTGCCTGTGCTGCGAAAAGACTTCATGGTGGACCCCTATCAACTCGTTCAGGCAAGGGCATGGGGCGCCGACTGCATTTTGCTCATCGCAGCCGCGCTCTCGAACCAAGAGCTCACCGAGCTTGAAGCGCAGGCCCACACACTGGGCATGGATGTATTGCTTGAGGTTCACGATGAGCAAGAGCTCGTGCGCGGGCTTGCGAGCTGCACCACCCCTTTACTTGGCGTGAACAACCGCAACCTGCGCAGCTTTGAGACGCGGCTTGAGACCAGTCTCGATCTGCTTGAAAAACTCCCCTCCGACAGGCTCTTGGTAACGGAAAGTGGCATTTTGCAGCCCGCCGATGCCCAGCTTATGCAAAGCCATGGCATTCGAGCGTTTCTTGTGGGTGAGGTTTTTATGCGGGCCCCCGACCCCGGGTTAGCACTGACCGAGCTTTTTGGTAGCCCGCCCGCCCAGCAACCCGTCCAAGGAATGGCCTCTTAAAGCCATTCCCAGGTGTTTTCTGGCCGGCCTGGGCTGACTCAACTCCAGGCCATTTGACATAGGAAATTACCCCAGTCATAATTCCGCTTCTTCGCTTCTTGCGGCGTAACACCAGTGAAATATTTGCCTTACCCAAAACGTTAGGCAACCCACTTGCTGGTGTTCAAAAGCAAGGAAAAAAGCGAATCGCTCTTTAACAACTAACAGCCGATAAGTGTGGGCATTTGGGTAACGGCACAACTTAGTTTTAAAAAGCCTTCGGGCTTTAAGAAGCTAAGAAAGCTTTAAAACCAAATGCTCAACAAGTAAATAAGGTTTTTTTAAAACCTCGTTTAGCGTTGAGTTTTAAAAATTGCAGAGATTAAACTGAAGAGTTTGATCCTGGCTCAGATTGAACGCTAGCGGCATGCCTTACACATGCAAGTCGAACGGCAGCGGGGGAGCTTGCTCCCGCCGGCGAGTGGCAAACGGGTGAGTAATACATCGGAACGTGCCCAGTAGTGGGGGATAGCCCGGCGAAAGCCGGATTAATACCGCATAC
>JAURCW010000026.1 GCA_030828265.1 Burkholderiales bacterium
AGGCTAGGTAGTGTTCGCTGCAAAAGCCAGCGGCGGCTTCCTGTTTCTTGGTCAAAACCCACAAGCCGGTTATCGGCAAGCCGCACAGCCACAACGCCACTGCTGATGGCGGGACTTTCAAACGAGACACCGCCCATGGGCTGACGCCAACGAACCTGGCCTTTCACGTCAACCAAAACAAGCTCACCCGCCCGAGTCACCACGGCATAGTTGCCCTCGGCGCTTGCTGCGCCGGTGCCAACGCCCGCGGCCAAGGGCTCGTTAAGACTAAGGCTCCACTGCCTCTGCCCCGTTCCTAGGGAAAAAGCCTGCAACTCCCCCGATCGCCCTGCGACCACAGCCATGCCCGCCGAGATCGCTGGACGAAAAGCACCTTGACCCGAGGCCGAGCTACCGAGGGATGGGGCTGGATCGCTTGGCTGGCTCCAGACCGTGCGCAAGGCGATGCGCTCTTCGATGGCGGCAAGGCTTGCAGGTTTAAGCTTCGGCGAACTTGAGCAGGCCGTTAAAAACGCTAGGCATAGGCTCAGACCCAGAAGGCGTGGTTTGAGCGGCAGTAAAAGGAATGTCTTCATGTGCACCATTATTGCCTGATCGAAGGTTCGGCCATAAACGAGGGCAGGCTTGCTAACTTACGCGAGACCAGGTCGGCGGCCGCGGACTTCGGCGGCTCGCCCCCCCAGGCGGCCAGCGCCTCTTTCCAGGCCTCGCGGGCCTCATCGTTGCGGCCCAAGAGCACAAGCACATCGCCGCGGCGATCACTCACCTGGGCGAGCATCGCGTCGACGGGTTGAGCCTCATTCAAGACCGAAAGCGCCTTTTCAAGCTGGTTCAGGTCGATGTAGAGGCTGGAGAGCCTAAGACGAGCAATCCATGCAAGCCCCTCATCGGAATGATTCTTAATGGGCTCAAGCCATTGCGCGGCCTTGTCAAGACTGCCCGCGCCCACCAAAGACTTCGCCATGCGCATAGCGGCCAAGGCATGGTGCATGCTGCCCTTGTGATCGGAGGCAAGGCTTGTGGCAAGGGCCTCGGCCTTGGTGGCATTCTGCTCAGCAATGGCCTGCTCAAACTGAGTAAGAAGTCGCGAAGCCTTCTCCCCTTGATGGGCAGCGTAGGCCTGATACCCCTGATAGCCGCCAAAGCCAAGGGCAATGACCAGTACTACAACAAAAATAAACCGGCCGTTGTCTCGCCAGAAGCCCTTGATGGCAGCCATCTGTTCTTGTTGCTCGAGGTCTTCACGCATTGTCTTGCTTTCTCCTGTCCATAGTGGCCAATAACTGGGATAGGGGCATGGTGGCCTGCTGGCCCTGCCCACGAAGCGGCTTCACGGTGACCTCACCAGCAAGGCTTTCGTCTTCACCAATAAGAAGAGCGAGGTCGGCCCCACTGGCATCGGCCTTTTTCATCTGAGATTTTGCGCTGGTCTGACCAGGATCAAGGACCACCTTTAGCCCCTGGTCTCGCAACTGCTCGGCAAGCTTCAAGGCGGATTCACGGGCCCCCTTACCAAAATGAATAAGGTAGGCATCCGGAGCCGAAGGACTGCCAAGGCCCTGAGCCTCTTGAACTAAAAGGATAAGACGCTCTGCGCCGATGGCAAAGCCGGTTGCCGCGGCGGGCTTGCCACCCATTCGCTCAACCAGGCTGTCGTAGCGCCCACCCCCGCAAACAGTGCCCTGCGCCCCCAGCCGATCGGTCACCCACTCAAAAACGGTGAGGTTGTAGTAATCAAGGCCACGCACGAGACGAGGGTTGAGCTCAAAGGCAATGCCCTGCTCATTAAGCAAGTTCAGCAGACGTTGCTGAAACTCGCGGGCCTGGTCACCCAGAAATTCGGGAAGCTGAGGCGCATTGGCAATGAGCTCGGCCATCTCGGGGTTTTTAGAATCCAATATTCGCAAGGGGTTGGAACCCAGGCGGCGTTGGCTGTCTTCGTCAAGCCGACTTTGATGCGACTGAAAATAATGAACCAAGGCCTCGCGATGAAGGGCGCGGTCTTGCGGCATGCCCAGGGAATTGAGCTGAAGCTTCGGCACAAACCCATCCCTTAAGCCGAGCGCCTTCCAGAGGCGGGCCACCATAAAAATTTGCTCGGCATCGGCCTCCGGTTGATCGAAACCAAGGGCCTCCACACCGAACTGATGAAACTGGCGGTAGCGACCCTTTTGCGGCCGTTCGTGCCGAAACATGGGTCCGAAATACCAGAGCCGTCGTGGGCCGTCGTACAAAAGGTTGTGTTCAATGGCGGCGCGCACGACAGCAGCCGTGTTTTCGGGCCGAAGCGTCAGGGCCTCACCGTTCAAGGCATCGTTGAAGCTGTACATCTCTTTTTCAACGATGTCGGTCACCTCCCCAATGGCACGAACGAAGACCGAGGTTGACTCCACAATGGGCGTGCGAATGGGGCGGTAGCCGTATTGACGAAAGACCTCGCCCACCTTGGCTTCGACCTGCTCCCAGACCTCGGCCTGCTCGGGCAGAAGGTCGTTCATGCCCTTCACAGCCGAAAGCTTAGTACTCACGCCTCAGGACCCTTGGTGGCTTTACCTTCTGAGCCATAGCGCGACACCACGTAGTCGGCCACCATCGCCTGGAAATCCTCAGCAATGCGGTCACCCTTAAGGGTGGGCCCGCGCTCGCCATCGATATAAACAGGGGCCACGGGCTGCTCGCCAGTGCCGGGAAGGCTGATGCCAATATTCGCATGCTTGCTTTCACCCGGACCGTTCACCACGCAGCCCATAACAGCGACATTCATGGACTCCACCCCGGGATACTGCTTTCGCCAGACAGGCATCTGATCGCGCAGGTAGGTCTGCACCTTGTCGGCAAGCTCTTGGAAGAAGGTGGAGGTGGTGCGGCCACAGCCTGGGCAGGCAATAACTAAGGGAGTAAAGGCTCTTAAGCCAAGCACCTGCAGCATTTCTTGGGCAACCACCACCTCCTTACGGCGGTCGCCCCCTGGCTCGGGCGTAAGCGAGACACGAATGGTGTCGCCAATGCCCTCTTGCAGCAGAACGGCCATGGCAGCAGTGGAAGAAACAATGCCCTTACTACCCATGCCCGCCTCGGTCAGGCCAAGGTGCAAGGGGTAGTCGCAACGTCGAGAAAGCTCCCGATAAACGGCAATAAGGTCTTGCACGGCAGAGACCTTGGCCGAGAGAACAATCTGGTTCTCAGGCATGCCCCAGGCCACGGCCTGGGCCGCACTTTGCAGGGCGGAACTTACAAGGGCCTCGCGCATAACCGCCTGGGCATCCCAGGGCTCAGGCCGCGAGCCGTTCTCATCCATGAGTCGGGCCAGTAATTCTTGGTCAAGGCTGCCCCAGTTCACACCAATACGAATCGGCCGCTCAAACCGCAGGGCCGCCTCGATCATGGCGCCGAACTGGCTGTCGCGCTTGGCCCCACGCCCGACATTGCCAGGATTAATTCGATACTTTGAGAGCGCCGTAGCGCACTCGGGCACCTCGGCCAAGAGCTTATGACCGTTGAAATGAAAATCACCCACCAAAGGCACGGGGCAGCCCATTTTGTCGAGCTGCTCCCGAATGGCTGGAACCTCGCGGGCGGCCTCAAGGCTGTTCACCGTAATGCGAACGACCTCGGAGCCTGCAAAGGCAAGGTCGCGCACCTGAACGGCAGTGGCAATGGCATCGGCCGTATCGGTATTGGTCATGGACTGCACCACGACCGGCGCATCACCACCAACAAGAACCTGGGTGTCGGCCCACTGGACCTTCACCTGCTTGGTCAGTCGGCGCGGTAAAGGACCACAAGGCATGGGCTGATCCAGGCAGTTCAAGGGGTTGGTTGAAGATGACTCGCTAGGCATGTTGGGCTGACGATGTCGTGTGAGAACCGAGGGCGGGGACTTCAGCCTTGGCATCAAGGCGTCGAAGGCGGATAAGGGTGCGGTCTTGTATGTCGCCTGCCAGCTGGCCGCAGGCGGCATCAATGTCATCACCACGGGTCTTTCGAACCGTGGTCACAATCCCAGCGGCCTGCAAGGTCTGGGCAAACTGCCTGACCCGCTCGGCAGGTGATCGTCGAAAGCCCGAAGCGGGAAAAGGGTTGAAGGGAATAAGGTTGAGCTTGCAGTGGAGCCTGGCCTTCTCGACAAGGTGAATAAGCTCGTGGGCATGGTCTTGGCTGTCGTTCACATCCTCGAGCATGACGTATTCAAAGGTAATGAAGTCGCGAGGACCCGATTGCAGATAAACACGGCAGGCCGCAAGCAGTTCGGCCAGGGGATACTTTTTGTTTAGGGGCACAAGGCTGTTACGAAGAGAATCGTTCGGTGCATGCAAAGACACGGCCAAGGCCACGGGGCATTCGGCCGCAAGCCGCTCCATTATAGGCACCACCCCCGAGGTTGAGACCGTCACTTTGCGGCGAGACAGGCCGTAGCCATGGTCATCAAGGAGAATGCGCAAGGCGGCGAGCACGGGCTCGTAGTTCAGCAAAGGCTCGCCCATGCCCATAAAGACAACATTGGAGACGGCCGCACGGCGGCCCGAGGGGTCGAGAAGTCGGTTGGCCATCCGCACCTGGCCGATGATCTCGGCAGTGGTTAGGTTGCGAGCAAAACCCTGATGACCCGTTGAGCAAAAGCCGCAGGCCACAGTGCAGCCCGCCTGCGAGGAGACACACAAGGTGCCGCGGTCGTCCTCGGGAATATAAACTGTTTCAATCGCGTTGCCCTGCCCTGCATCAAGCAGCCATTTACGCGTGCCATCGGCCGATTGATGGTCGCGAAGAATGGGGAGTTCACGAAGTTCAGCCCTGCCCCCCAGTTGGTCTCGAAGGCTTTTCGCAAGGCTTGTCATGGCCTGAAACTCGGTGGCCCCATGCTGATGCACCCATTTGAAAAGCTGCCGACCCCGAAAGGCTTTTTCACCCAAGCCCTCGACCCATGCCTCAAGCTCTTCGCGGGTGAACCCTAGAAGATTAGTGAGGCCTGAGCCTTCAGCCACAACAGAAGTGTCGGCAGGGCGTGGGGCATTGGGCATGCGCTAAAAACCTGGTGCGGCCTGTGTCGTTAGCGCGGGCTGTGGTTAGCGCCCAAACACTCCCATGCTGGGGAAAAAATAGGCAATTTCTTGGGCCGCCGTGTCGGGGCCGTCGGAGCCGTGCACAGCATTGGCATCAATGCTGTCTGCGAAGTCGGCTCGAATGGTACCGGGGTCGGCCTTCTTGGGGTCGGTGGCGCCCATGAGTTCGCGGTTCTTGGCAATGGCATTCTCGCCCTGCAGCACCTGAACCATGACGGGTCCTGAAATCATGAAGTCCACCAGATCTTTAAAAAAAGGACGCTGGGCATGAACCGCATAAAAACCCTCGGCCTGGGCACGCGAAAGGTGCATCATCTGAGCAGCAATAACCTTGAGTCCGGCCTGCTCGAAGCGGCTGTAGATCTGTCCGATCACGTTTTTAGCAACTGCATCGGGCTTAATGATTGACAGGGTGCGTTCTACCGCCATGATTTCATTCCTTTTTTAATAAATAATGAATTTTTACGAAGATTGAAGCTCTAAGTCTTATTAGAGCTGGCAGACGGATGGCCCGAAACAAAAAACATCTTTGGCTCAAAGGGTTATTCAGCCGCCAGACCTTGCTTTAACGTGAAGACCTGAGATTATATCGTTTGGATTACTTGCAAAGGAGATCAACCGCAATGTTCCCTCAACTCAACCCCGCCTCGAGTTCCGACCGAGTCCTCTCGGCCTCGCAGAACAAGGTACTTCGTAACACTTACCTACTGCTGGCGGCCACCATGGTGCCAACTGTGCTTGGCGCATGGGTTGGCATTTCTTCTGGGTTCTCTTTATTCGCAGGCAGCCCGCTCATCAGTTTCATTCTTTTCATGGCCATCGCCTTCGGCTTCTTTTATGCCATCGAGAAGACCAAGCACAGTATTGTTGGCGTTTACCTTTTGCTTGGCTTTACATTCTTTATGGGCCTTATGCTCTCGCGCCTTCTAGGCTTTGCGCTGGGGCTCGGTAACGGCGCCCAGCTAATCGGGCTTGCCGCCGGCGGAACGGGTGTTGTCTTCTTTAGCATGGCTTCGCTGTCAACGGTCATTAAGAAAGACCTCAGCAGCATGGGTAAGTTTTTGTTCATCGGGGTCATCCTGCTCATCGTGGCCTCGGTTGCAAACATTTGGCTGCAAATGCCCGCGCTCATGCTGACTATTTCGTTGCTTGCCGTGGTCATCTTCTCGCTCTTTCTGCTCTACGACCTGCAGCGAATCGTCAACGGCGGAGAAACCAACTACGTCAGTGCAACCCTTGCGGTCTATCTGAATGTCTACAACATCTTTAGCAACCTGCTCGTGCTGCTTATGGCCTTGTTTGGCGGTAGTCGCGAGTAAGCGTAAACCCATTTAGGCAAAGTCTTGCCAGGGGCCGCCTCTTAAAAAAGGCGGCCTTTTTTATTTCGTCGAAGCTGCTGCTGGCCGAATTGGCCTAAACGGCCTCACTCGACTTATTGACCTCTAGCGCCTGGTCTTTAGAGTCGGTCGAACACCGCAATCGATTCCACGTGGGCGGTCTGCGGAAACATATTGGCGATGCCGGCCTTGGTCAGCTGCCAACGCCCTTTATGCACCAGAATGGCAGCATCGCGGGCTAGGGTTGCAGGGTTGCACGAGACCATCACTAGGCGTTGCGGCCCACAGCCCTCAAGCGACTGCTCGGCAAGGGCCTGGGCAAGGGCCTGGGCGCCCTCACGCGGGGGGTCAATAAGTGCCCGGTCGATCCGGCCCAGACCCTCAAGCCAGCCCTGGTCAAGCTCAAAAAGGTTGCTCACCTGAAACGAGGTTTTCTCCGCGAGTTTTAAAAGCGCAGCATTGGCCTGCGCCTTTGCTACCAACGGCTGACTGCCCTCAATACCCAGAACATGGGCGGCCTGGCGGGCCAAGGCAAAACTAAAATTCCCAAGGCCACAAAAAAAGTCCACCAGCCGGTCGTCGGGCTGGGCATCAAGAAGCTGAACCGCCTTATGAACAAGCCTGCGGTTAATCGCAAAGTTCACTTGGGTGAAGTCCACAGGAGAAAAAGGCATGCGTAGCCCGAACTCGGGAAGGCTAAGCCATAGGCCAGGGTTGGCTTTTGAAGACCTTGGCTCGTTACAGCTTCCCTCGGCCAGAAACTCAGCCAAGGGCGCCGCCGTCTCGGGGCCCTTGGTCTGAAGCCAAAGGCTTAGGTATGCCGCATGGTCCTGCTCGAATGCGGCAAGCCTCTGTAGGTCCTCGGCTGAGGGAGGCTGCATGACACGAATGACCCAGACCATGAACCCATCATCAGAGACGGCAAGCTCAACCTGAGGGATCTGACGAGCAATCGACAGGCCTTGCAAGCAATCTTTCAGTGAAGGAAGAAGTCGGCTTGCCTCAGGCCTTAAAACGGGGCAGTGATCCATTGCCGTGACATACCGCCCTGCTCGCTCCCGAAAGCCGAGCAAGAGCCCGCCCTTCTTATCCACCCACCTCGCCGAGAGCCGGGCCCGCGAACGATAGCCAAAGGATGGGCCGCGAAGCGGCCCAAGCTGCTCGTACCCATTAATACGCCCAAGGTGCCAGAGGTTGTCTTCGAGAACCCGCTGCTTGTATGCCAGCTGGGCGGTGTCGGTGGCATGCTGCATGGAGCAGCCTCCGCAGACACCATAGTGCCGGCATGGGGGCTGCCGTCGATCCGGCGATTCAAGGTGAATGCTGGCGATTTGGGCCTTGATGTAGCTTGGACGCTCACGCAAGACATGGGCGCTTAACCGTTCGCCTGTTAGGGCTCCCGCCACAAAGACAACCTTGCCCTCAAAGTGGGCAACACCCTGGCCCTCGAGGTCCACTGACTCAATAGCAAGGTCTTCAAGCAGCCGCCCAGGCTTGGGCGGGCCAAGGGTGCGTCGGCTCATACCCGGCTATTGAACAGACCAGGCCTCAAGAAAACGCGTCCAGTGTGACCCCTGAAGCGGGCGAGTGGGATCTCCAATAAGTTCTGTCAGGGCGTCACGAACCAAGGCATCTTCGCTGCGTCGGTCGGCCTCGGTGATCTCCCCGCGCATTACACGAAACCTCTGATAGAGCAGATAAGTATTCACAACATCCGTTTCGCAATAGGCGGCCACCTGTTCGTACCTACCTTCAAGACAGGCCTGCCAGACCTTCGCGCCATCTTCCCCAAGCTTACCCGGCAGCCCACAGAGCTGGCTGACGGCATCAAGCGGTGCATTGGCCCGGCCCGTGAAGTTTGAAAGCACATCCATGAGGTCGAGATGCCGGGTGTGATAGCGGCTCAGATAGTTGTTGTATTTGAAGTCGCGGTCGTCATCGCCGGTGTCGAAATAACGGTGACCAACACAGCCACGAAAAAGGGCGCGGTGATGCAGAACCGGTGCATCAAACCCACTGCCGTTCCAGCTTACAAGCTGTGGACTGTGCTTATCAACAATACCGAAGAACTGCCGCAGCCTGTGGGACTCCTCTTCGTCAGAAGTTCCGGTTCCATCGCCCAGGCAGCGCACCTGAAAGCCCGAGGCGTCCCGAAAGGCGCAGCCAATGACCCAGACCCGCTGTAGGTAGTGCGGTAGAAAGTCGGACTGACCCTTCTCGAGCCGCTCAGCCTGAACCGCCTCCACGCCCTGGGCATCGGAGAGGTCATCGCTTATCTGGCCAAGACGACGAAGGCCTGCTACATCCGGAACGGTTTCAAGGTCGAAGGCAAGAATAGGAGTCACAAAGGCGACGCTATCGGGTGGGCAGGAAGGTCATGGGGTCCACGGGTTTACCGCCCTTTCGTACCTCAAACAAAAGCATGGGCCGATCGGCATCGGACATGCCCAGCTCTGCGATTTTTTGGCCGCGACGAACGGTCTGGCCCTCTTTCACCAGAATGGCCCGGTTGTGGGCATAGGCGGTAATGACATCTTGCTCGTGCTTCACGATGACCAAGTTACCGTAGCCACGAAGCCCGCTGCCACTGTAGACCACCTTGCCCGTCTCGGCTGCAAATATTGCCTCACCAGGCGCGCCTGCAATGGATAGGCCCTTGCTGCCCCCTTCGGCAAACCCCGAAATAATCTGCCCATTGGCTGGCCACACCCAGCCTGTTGACGCCGGTGCAATGGAGGCGAGCTCGGTCGGCGGGGAAGAGGCGACAGGCGCCGCGGGATCGGCCGTTGAAGAGGCTGCAGCCGGAGGATCCGCCATCGCGGAGGAACCCATGCCAGTGCCGCCAGCAGCCTGCGGATCGCTGGGTGGCTGGGACTGAAGAGGGCGGACGCCGACGCCCGAGCTTGGCGCGATGGGCTGAGCCTGTGCGCCTGAGGCAGGAGGGGCCGATGACTGCGCAAGCGTGGGGCCCGACCGTGGCGAGGGGTCGGCCACCCAGAGTACCTGACCAGGCTCAATGACATTCGGATTGCTCAGCTTATTCCAGCGAGCCAAGTCCTTCCAGTCGGCATTGTGATCCACCGCAATGCTGTAGAGGGTGTCGCCCCGACGCACGCGGTATTGGCCCTTACCAACCGGCTCAAGGCTTCCCAATGGCCGACCTGTTGCGCTGCGCTGTTCGGCGGGCAGGCTACCGGGCACAGCACGGGACTCGACCGGCGCAGGGCCAGGTGAGGCGCAACTGGCCAGCAGGCCAACGCAGGCCAGCGAAAAGCAGATACGGGAAGCTCGGTCCATTAGGGTCATTTCTGTAATCCTCTCAGAATAGGCACATAAGAGACTTCGTCGAACTCACGACGCTCGTAGGTCGGTCGGTCGGCCTGGGTTTCCCCTGAAGTCACTCGAACCACGACCAGCTTCTGTCGCGGCGAGCCAATTGGGGCGACAAGTACGCCCCCAGGCTTTAATTCTCTCAATAAATCGAGAGGAATGTCGGACATACCCGCCGCAAGGAAAATGGCTTGAAACAATCCGGATCGACCTGAGGCCGTCAGGCCATCGCCATGCATCAGGTGAAGGTTCGCAAGCGCCAGGGGGAAAAGATTGCGTCGAGCCTGCTGGTGAAGACCCAGAATTCGCTCCACCGAATAAACCTCGGCGAAGACCTTGGCCAGAACCGCCGCCTGATAGCCACAGCCGCCCCCCACCTCAAGCACCCGTCCAGGGGCCTGTTCAAAGGGAAGGTGGGTTAAGGCAAGTTCAATGGCTCGGGCAACCACATAGGGCTGGGAGATGGTCTGAGAATGACCGATGGGCAGGGCGGAGTCTTCGTAGGCCCGACTGGCCAGAGCGGCATCAACAAACTGATGGCGCGGCACAGACGCCATGGCCTTAAGCACCAGGGGATTCTGAATGCCCTGATCGCGCAGACGCTGAATCATGCGTTCGCGCAGTCGATCGCTGGCAAGGCCTGGGGTGGGCTCCCGCACCGGGCTGG
>JAURCW010000001.1 GCA_030828265.1 Burkholderiales bacterium
CGCATCACTTGCCGAACAGGGCTGTGTCCCCGATGTGGTTTTTTGGGTGGCTGGGGTCTATACGCCCATGCAGTCCTGGGATTTCGACCCCTATGAGGCCGAAAAAACTCTGCGCATTAATCTTCTCTCCTGTTATCACGGTCTTCACTGGGTTCTAAAGCTCTGGGAGAACAATCCACGGCCCAGCCTTAAGCCCCATTGGGTCTGGGTGTCGAGCGTTGCAGGTTACCGTGGACTTCCCTTGGCCATGGCCTACGGGGCTGGAAAGGCAGCGCTCAATCAGCTTGCAGAAATTAACTACCTCGAGCTTCGTCCAAAAGGGATCGGCGTGAGCCTGGTGCTACCGGGCTTTGTGAAAACACGGCTGACGGCCCAGAACGACTTCGAAATGCCCGCCCTGTTGAGCCCTGAGGATGCGGCAGGCTTTACCTTACGTGGTCTGGCGAAGGGGGACTTTGAGATTCACTACCCTCGTCGATTCACCTTTTTTCTTAGGCTCATGCGCTGCCTGCCCTACGGCCTGTATTTTCGGCTCATCGGACGGCTTCGCCAGGGATAGATCTCATGACAGCCATTCACCTTAGCGCCTGGAAGGCGGAATTCATTCGTCGGGCCGAAGCCCTGCACCCCGAGACGGTTGACGACTTTATAAGCCTCTACGCCGAGCACTGTGACTTTTCCGACCCTTTTCATAGCCTTAAAGGGCGTAAGGCTATTGGTCAGGCCTACCGAAGCATGTTTCTCAATCTCCATGCGCCTCGCTTTACTGACCTGGTCATTGCCGAGGTGCCCGGTCCGGATCTTCAGGGGGGGGCTGAAGCCGGGCCTGAGCCCCTTGAGCTGGCCGCGCGCTGGGTGTTTCGCTTTGCTGTGGCTCCGAGTAAGCCCATGCAAGCCATTGCGGGCACCAGTTGGCTTCGCGTGGACAGCCAAACCGGCCTGATAACGCGTCATGAGGACCACTGGGATGCTGCCTCACTTTTTGAGTCGTTTGGACCTTTGTCATGGGCAGTTCGCTACCTTCGTCAAAGGGTTGCTCGCGCCGCGCTTGTCACTAACATGACTTAAAAGATGCATAAAATGAGGGGTCATGAAGTCAATCTCCGCCCACCAAATGCTCTACCCCGAACTCTTTCGCGCCTTCGAGCGTGTACGTTGGGATCTCGAAAACGACATTAACTGGTCGGAATTCGATGCCAGCCGGCTGAGCGACGAGCAGGCGCTCACCATAAAAATGAACGCCATTACCGAGTGGGCCGCCTTGCCCGCAACCGAGATGTTTCTTCGCGACAATCGCCACGACAGCGACTTTTCCGCTTTTATGTCCGTCTGGTTTTACGAAGAGCAAAAGCACAGCCTGGTTCTCATGGAATATCTAAGGCGATTTCGGCCCGACTTTCTCCCCACCGAAAAGGAACTGCATGCCGTTCGATTTGAGTTCGACCCGGCCCCGGCGCTTGAAACACTCATGCTGCATTTCTGTGGCGAAATTCGACTCAACCACTGGTACCGTTGCGCCGCCCAGTGGCATAGCGAACCTGTTATTAAGCAAATCTACGAAACCATTGCCAAAGACGAAGCAAGGCATGGCGGTGCCTATCTGCGCTACATGAAAAAGGCGCTTGCCCAGATGGGCGACTCTGCGCGGGCAGCCTTCTCAAAAATTGGGGTTCTCATGGCCTCGGCCCATCGAACGGCCAAGGCCTTGCATCCCACCAACCTGCATGTGAACGAGGCGCTCTACCCCAACGACACCGTCCAAAGCCGGCTTCCCGAACCCGGCTGGCTTGAGCGCTGGCTCGATGAGCAGATTCAGTTTGATGCGGGCTGGGAAAAGAAGGTTGCGGAGCGCATTTTGCACAACCTCTCCTTGCTCTTCGAACAACCCTTCTCCACGGTGCAAGAGCTCAACCGATTCCGAAAGTCCTTTGCCTCAAACGCTTAGACCACTTAATACGAGGCCAGCCGCCAGGCTTTAAGGCCCTTTAAGATCAAGCTAGGGGCATGAACCACAGCGGGCCGTTTGACCCCATCAATCTGGGCACTTTGGCCTGCCGTACCGAAATAACGGACGTAATCCTTTAGCCACTGGCGTGCATAACCTCCATGCACTGCAACCAGGCAAGGCCTGGCTCGAGAGAAAACCCCAGAAACCTGCGCCTGAGCAATGCCTTGCTGCATAGCGGCTCGCGTTACCGCGGGACTTTGAGGTCCCAGACCTGCCGTAGACTCGCCTAAAACCTTTGCCATCAAGCCGTAACCTGGGCGAATGGTTCCTCCCTGAAAATTAAAGCGGGTGAGGCCGGGAGGTGTACAGGCATCGACGGACAACCAGTCCATGACGGTGGCCGTGCCGGCAGAAACCAAAACCACGGCGCCCTCGGTCTGCCCGTCGGCTGCCACTGACTCGGGCCAGAGTGCCGGGCTTGAGACAAGACCCCAAAGCGCTGCCCATCGATCCGAACCCAGTTGCCTAGGGTTTTTATAGCCATTCACAAGCTCGAGGGTCTGTCCGTGGCGGTGCATCTTGTCCGGACCAACCTTGAGCCTGGCCTGGCTCAAAAATGGTCTTGCCTCGCATCCAAGGGCCTTGCAAAGCGAAGCCACCAAGGCGGCGGTTCGTTGTTCGGGCGCCACCGAGCAATAGACCATTTCAAGCGCGCCAGGCCCCAATCCTCTTCGCCCGGCCGATGGGCCTTGCTGTGTCTGTTGGGCAATGGCCTTGGCCATCAAGCGCGCCATGGCCTCAGGCCCCGAGCCATCCGAGCTCCAAGCCTCGGAGTGAACAGGGCCGAGCCCTTTCCTGAGGGATGGAGCAAGACACCATTTAATCGCGGTGTTGCCCATGTCGACAAGCAGATAGTCCATCACGCTGCGCCTCGCCATTTTGTTGGGGACCTTGGCATCATAAGGGGCATGCGAGCAAGCCGCCGAGATCGAACAAAAAGTTCTAGCCCCTGGGGGCTTTGGCTTGTAGCCCTAGGCTATGGGCTCGCGCTTGTTAGCCTCAGCCTCTTTCCATTTTCCGGCTGGCAGGACGCCCCGGGGTCGCCCTGGGCTTTTCTCTTTGAAGATCTGCCCCGCTACAGGACACAGTTTGATATCTGGTCAAACCTCCTGGCCTACATCCCCATGGGCCTGGTCTGGGCAAGTCTTTTTGGTCGCTTAAAGCAAAATGAGCAACAGGGCTCCAAGGGATCCAAGGCAGGCCCTGTGCTCAAGGCGGCCGTCCTCTGCGTTGTCCTGTCATTTTTAATGGAATGCCTACAGACCTACCTGCCTACCCGGCGCGCCCAGTGGCTCGACCTGCTTACCAATAGCCTTGGTGGCCTTGCGGGAGCGCTGCTCTGGGCTTTAGGTCGACGTGTGCAGAGCATCTATCAGCGCCAGCGTCGACCCTTTCGTGGGGTCATCTGCATGACGCCTTTGCCAGGAGGTTGGCCTGTGGGTCTTGGCCTGATGGGCTTATGGCTTTTGGCGCAGGCAACCGGTCAGAGCCCGTGGCTTGCCATGTCGCGTAATTCACTGGCTGCACTTGGCTTGTCCACCGAGCTCCTTCATCTAAGTCCAGGCAGTGTCGCCACGATTGCGATGGAGGCCGGCCTAACCGCAAGCCACCTGGTCTGCCTAGCCCTACTCCTAAGGCTAACGCTTTCAGGGCTTGGCAGTGCATGGGCCAATCGACTTCAGGCGCAGTGGTCCATGGTGCTTGGACTCACCCTTTTTGCGGCTGTCCTCATTCGTGGCCTTTGGATCTGGCAGCTCTCGCCGGGCGCCTCTGCAGACAGCGTGCTTTTGCTAATCGCACTGCACGGCTGGCTAAGCCCTGGCGTGCAAACGGGCTTGTTTTTGGCTGGACTTCTTGGCGCGGCGGCCTTTGCGCTAGAGGCACGAGGCCTCGCCAAACTTGGCGTGGTGCTCATCTGTCTTGCGCTTGGCCTTTCGGCAAGTCTTGGCTCCGCAGAAGGCAGCGCGACCCTTGTCGGATGGGGCGCTCGACACTGGTCCAACCTTCAAGGGCTTGCCTATTTTTGCTTCGAAGTCTGGCCGCTGGCCTTTCTGATGTGGATGCTTATGATCGCAAGCCAACAATCGCCACAAAGCCTTGGTCGACGGCGTACCCCTTAAGCAACGTAAAATAAAGCATGTCCTATTTTGAGCGTCACGTCTTTTTTTGCATCAACCAGCGCGACGGTGGCGCTGAATGCTGCTCCGAACTTGGCGCAGTCAATGCTCAGGCCCACGCCAAGGCAAGGCTCCAGGCAGCCAACGCACACGGCCCTGGTAAGGTGCGAGCCAACCGCGCGGGCTGCCTAGACCGTTGCTCCGAGGGCCCGGTCTTGGTGGTCTACCCGGAAGGCGTCTGGTACCGCTATGTCGACACCAGCGACATTGACGAGATTGTCGATCGCCACCTCATCGGCGGTGAGACCGTTGAGCGACTGCGCATCTAGTTTCCAGTCCCTTTCTTGAACCCATCCCCCACGACCGTTTGAACGCTCAGACCGAACGCCTCCTCATTCAGGGTCCTGCCGGCGACTTGGAACTGGCCATCGATGAGCCCGGACCGTCAAAACCGTCGCTTGGGCTTGCAGTCATTGCTCATCCCCATCCTCTTTTTGGCGGCAACCTCGATCACAAGGTGGTTCAGACACTGGTCCGCGCTTTTGTCGACCTGGGTATGGTCTGCGTTCGCCCCAATTTTCGAGGGGTTGGAAAGAGTCAGGGCAGCCATGCGGAGGGTCTGGGTGAGCAAGACGACCTCTGGGCGACATGGCAATGGGCCGAGGCCCGTTATGGGCAGGCGGTTGGGCGGCGTCGCTGGATGGGCGGGTTTTCTTTCGGTGCAGCAGTTGCAAGTTTCATTGCCCAGCAATGGCCCAACAAGCGAGAGGCGCTCGGCTTGACGCCTCTTGGCCTGCAAGCCTGCATCCTCGTTGGCCTCGCGGTGACCCGTCTAACCCCCGCGAACCTTGGCCTCAACACGGCCATAGTTCACGGCGAGAGCGACGAGGTTGTGCCGCTTGAGGCTGTCTATCGGTTTGCGCAAGACCAGAAAAAGTCAGTCATCGTCATGCCTGGAGCGGGGCATTTCTTTCATGGTCGGCTCACCGAGCTACGAGCCCATATTCAATTTGCCATTCACGGCCTTCTTGCAGGCCAGACGGGCTCGGCCGACGAGGTAGTCACGTGAGGCTCAGCAGGTGGTTCCTGACAGGCCTTATCCTCGGTGTGAGCCTTCTTGCCAGCTTAAGTCCCATCGCCAAGGCCCAGTCTGGGTCGAATTTCTGGCCCATGCCCAGTCAAATTTCTGCAGACTCCTGGCTACTCATCGATCTATCCACAGGCCAGACGCTTGCAAGCCTTAACGAAAACCAAGCCATGCATCCGGGAGGCCTGACCGCGCTCATGACCTCCTACCTTACCTTCTCTGCCCTGCGCGACAGAGTCATCCGACTTGAACAGGTCATACCCAGTCCGCCAGAAAACGAGATTCCCCCTGGGCCGCGCATTTTTTTGGGCGCTCAGGGCGCCAATGTGAGAGAACTTCTTGAGGGTGTCCTTGTGCTTGGCGCGCACGATGCTGGCCTGGCGCTTGCCCGGGCCATTTCAGGCTCGGAGGCGGGCTTTGTTAATCTGATGAACCAGACCGCCCAGAAACTAGGCATGCGCCAGACTGTGTTCGTGAATGCAAGCGGTGCCTTTCATATCGACACACAAAGCTCTGCTCGCGATCTGGCCATCCTGGCCTCGACCCTCTATCAAGACTTTCCCGATGCACTGAATTACTCAAGCCGTCGGGAAATTAGCTTTAACGGCATTCGCCAGACCAATCCCAATCGACTCCTTTGGCTTGACCGAAGCGTGGACGGGCTTATGGCCACCGACCTGCCCGGCCGCTCAAGTGCATTGGTCACGGCCAAACGCCCACAACCCCTTGGTCCTCAGGAGCAGGTTCAACGCAGGATGATGGTTGTCATTAGTCAGGCTGAAACGCCAGAGAAGCGGGTACAGGACGCCCAAAGGCTGCTCAACTTTGGCTATCAGCAGTTCGATCTGATTCGGCTTTATCGACAGAACGAGGTCTCCGCCACCATCCGGGTCTACAAGGGCGCAACGGACGCGCTCGATACTGAGTTTCGTCAAGACGTGCTTGTTGCTATTCCACGAAACCAACAAGGTGGCATTCGGTCCGAGCTGCAGCACCCCCAAGGGGTGGTCGCACCGGTTGTCGCCAATCAGCCCGTGGGCGAACTTCGTGTCTGGTTTGGCTCGCGTCAGATTCACAGTGTGTCCTTGGTGGCTGCCGATTCCGTGAGGCCTGCTGGCCTTTTAGGCCGTGCCATTGACAGTCTGGTGTTATGGTGGAAATCCTTAGGTTTTCCACACTCCCTCAAGCAACAGGGCCCTCCCAATGAACGCAAGCTTTCTTCATCATGCTTTTGATTCATCCTTTCCCGAAAACCTTGACCCCAAGAGTATTGCCTACCTCAATGGGGAGTTTCTTGCGCTTGAAAATGCCAAGGTTTCGGCGCTCGACCGAGGCTTTTTATTTGCCGATGGCATCTATGAGGTTGTCCCTGTCTACCGGCGCAAGCCTTTCCTCTGGTCGAATCATCTGCGCCGGCTCGTAAGAAGCCTCGCGGCCATTCAATTGCCAAGCCCACTTCGTGACGAAGACTGGACAGAGCTTGTGCGCCAGATGATTGAACACCAGGCCTTCGACGATCAGTTTATTTACCTGCAAATCACCCGTGGATCGGCCAAACGCGACCACGCCTTTCCTAAAAAGGTTCGACCCACCGTCTTTGCAATGGCCACCGAGTTCAAGCGCCCTAGCCAGGTCGATCGAGAGAACGGACTAAAGGCCATTACGGTTGGTGACGAGCGTTGGCTGCGTTGCGACATCAAGTCTGTTGCTCTGTTAGGCAATGTCTTGGCGCGCCAACAGGCCGTTGATCAAGACGCTCATGAAGCCATACTTATTCGAGGCGATGTTGTAACAGAAGGCGCCTCAAGCAATATCTGGCTTGTTGTTGATGACGAACTGCTTGGCCATCCAAAGGACAACCTTGCGCTCGAAGGCATTCGCTACAGCCTCATCGAAGAGCTCGCCATAAGCTGTGGACTGAGGCTCAGCCTGCGCAAGCGCAGCCCCGCGGACCTAGCTCGCGCCAGCGAGGTTTTACTTAGCTCAGCAACCAAAGAGCTCTTGGCCATCACCTCTATTAATCAAAAACCTGTGGGCCAGGGACGGCCGGGACCCGTCTTTCATCAGCTGCGCGAAGCCTATGACAGGGCCATTGACATGGAATGCCCAAAGGCCGAATTGTCTGAGGCGGGCTCCTCAGCAGGCTAGCCCTATCGATGATGCAGATTCCCGACCCGCAAGAATCACTCATTGAATTTCCTTGCGAGTTCCCAATTAAGGTCATGGGACTGCGGCGCGAGGGTTTCGCCCAAGAAATGGTCAAGGCCCTCGCCGACCTTGCACCGGATATCGCTGCCGAAAAGATTGAAATGCGGGTCAGTAAACAGGCCACCTACATAAGCCTCACCATTTATGTTCAGACGCATTCCAAAGCCCACCTCGACCAAATCTATTTCTGCCTAACGGGCCATCCATGGGTCAAAGTGGTTCTCTAGTTGTCTGGCCCTCGAGTCGAGGGCTTGACTACCAGGCTGCGGTTGAACGAATGACGAGCTACACCCTAGGGCGCATCGAGCAGTCCGACGACGCCTTGTGGCCTGTCGAGCATCCTGCGGTCTTTAGCCTAGGGCTTGCAGCTCAAAAGCATCATCTCTTAAATACCGAGTCGATTGCTATTGTGCAGGCAGACCGCGGCGGTCAGGTCACCTACCATGGACCAGGTCAGTTGGTGATTTATTGCCTCTTAAATCTTCGTCGTTATCAGCTCACGGTCCGAAGCCTGGTTACGCTTTTAGAGTCTGCGCTCATTGCGTTCATTGAAGGGCTTGGTGTCAAACCCGCCTACCGGGTGGTTGGTGCACCAGGGGTCTACGTTAATTGTCAGTGTGAGCGCCATAAAATTGCGGCCCTTGGCCTGAAAATTAAAAATGGCTGTTCTTACCATGGCGTTGCCTTAAACCTTCAGATGGACCTTGAACCCTTCGAGCGAATCAACCCCTGCGGTGTGCGAGGATTGAAGGTCACGGACCTGTCTAAAATGGGTGTCACAATGCCATGGGACGAGGCGGCCCAGCGTGTCTGCCAGATCATCACTGAAATGCTCTTAAGTCGAAGGCCTCATGACCACTAATCCTAGCCCCAGCTCTGGGGAGCCTACCGCAGCCGTGAAGAAAAAGGGGGCTGCAAAAACTCGCCTCATCCCTATCGTTGCCCACACCGAAAGCCTTGGTCCGAAACCCAGCTGGATTCGTGTGAAAGCCCCAAGCCTCGGCTCCCGGTTTTTTGAAATCAAAGCGATTTTGCGGGAACACCGGCTTCACACCGTCTGTGAAGAGGCCTCCTGCCCCAACATTGGTGAATGTTTTGGCAAGGGGACGGCAACCTTCATGATCATGGGCGATCGTTGCACTCGCCGCTGCCCTTTTTGTGATGTTGGCCACGGACGCCCCGATCCACTTGATACCGAAGAGCCGGAGAACCTTGCAAAGACCATTGCCGCCTTAAAACTGCGCTACGTTGTTGTCACAAGCGTCGACCGAGACGACCTCAAGGACGGGGGCGCAAACCACTTCGTGCAATGCATTCAAGAAATTCGCAGCCGTGCTCCAACCACTCAAATTGAAGTGCTCGTGCCCGATTTCCGCGGACGACTCGATCGAGCGCTTGACATTTTAGTCACGGCTCCGCCCGACGTAATGAACCATAACCTAGAGACCGTTCCACGGCTCTACAGAACGGCACGTCCGGGGTCAGACTACCTGCATTCTCTTAGGCTTTTAAAAGAGTTCAAGCAGCGCGTGCCTGGAGTACCTACCAAAAGCGGCTTAATGCTTGGGCTTGGCGAAACCAACGAGGAGATCGTGCAGGTGATGCACGATCTTCGGGCCCATGACGTCGACATGATCACCATCGGGCAGTACCTGGCTCCATCCACGGCCCATCTCCCCGTTCTACGCTACGTCAGCCTGGAAGAGTTTGATTTTCTTGAAGCCACTGCAAAAGAGCTGGGCTTTGCCCATGCGGCAGTTGGGCCTTTGGTTCGCTCGTCTTACCACGCGGACCACCAGGCCGAGCTGGCTGGCTTCACATCCTAAAAAAGCTACGACTCGCGGTGGTGCTGGCCTAATTGACCTTGGCAAGTTCTTGCCTCAGCCATTTTCTCAACGAATCGAAATCGGGCTCCCCAACATAACGGCGAGTGACATCGCCATGACGGTCAACAATGAAGGTGGTTGGAGTCACGGCGACATCACCCCAGGCTTTTGCCCAGGCCTGATCAAGGTCATGAATGACCAAAAAAGGCAGGCCACGGTCCTCGACAAACTGGTTTAAAAAGTCGGGCCTGTCGTAACTCATGGCAACCGCAACCGTTTGAAAGCCCTTCTCAGCAAACTCCTCATGCAGGGCAATAAGGTCTGGCATTTCCTTGACGCAGGTGATGCAGCTTGTCGCCCAGAAATTCACCAGGTAGGGCTTACCGCGAAGTTGCTCTGTGGAGACAAGCTGGCCTTTAAGGTCTTGCGATGCCACCAAGGGGCTTGGCGATGGCCTTAAAAACGACCACCAGGCCCCAGCAACCATAACCAGTACAAGACCCAGTGCGAGCCACTTCTTCATTGTGAAAGTCTCCTAACCAAGGTTTTGATTAAAAACCTTGGACCGCGTTTACGGCCTGGGGTTCTGACCACGGGTTTCAGGCGGAGGGCTTCCGGCCTCAACAGCGCGGTCGATGGCCCTGCGCTGGTCTTCAGAAATGATTTCAAAGGCCCTCACAACACGACGGACTCCAGGCACGCGAGAGGTAAGGCTTGCTGCCTCGTTGGCCTCCTTCTCGGTGGCCAACCCCATGAGGTAGACCGTGGATGACTCAGTGACCACCTTGATGGCATTGGCATTAATAGAGCGACGATCGAGCAAGGTAAGCTTGACGCGGGTTGTGAGGTAGACGTTTTGGGTATAGGAAACCGTGCCTGCGGGTCGAGAAAGCTGAATTTCATTGACCACCTGACGTACGTTCTCAACCTTGGCAACGATCTCGCCAATTTCAAGCTTGGTTGCCGCATCGGGGGCAAAGCCTGTAATCAGCGCCGTTCGATTAAAACTAACAACGCTTGTTGAAATGGCCTTGTCAGAGCCAAACCGATCGCGAAGGCGGCTTGCAGCCTTGAGTTCAATGGCCTGGTCCTCGGCCTGAGCGCCCGTTGTTCGTCGGTCACTTATGGACATTGCACCTGCAACCATTCCTGTGGCCACCACAGGGAAGCAGCCCGGAAGCGTCATGACAAACACGGGCAACATAAGAAGCACAGGCCAGTGTGAACGAGAAACAGGTAATTTCATACCGTAAGGCTCCTAAGAAGCGTTGGATTGTCTTTATTCTAAATGCTTTAGTGGTTCGGGAAGGCTAGGAGTCGCCAAGACTGAAGGCTGCTTTAATCCAGCTTATCTGTCGATGCGCATCAAGGCCAACCACGTCAAACCGGCAGGCTGGCAAGGTCTTCCAGCCCGTTTTTAAAAGCCAACAACGGCTGGCATGAACGATGCGGCGTTGCTTGCGCCAATGCACCGAGGCGAGGGGCCCACCGAACCTGCTGCAAGACCTCTGCCGAACCTCAACAAATACAAGCTGCGAGCCATCGCGCATAATAAGGTCGAGTTCGCCGCCACGAAACAACTGGTTCCTTGCAACGAGCTTTAGGCCTTGCGATTGCAAGAACTTCAGGGCAAGGTCTTCGGCGGCCTGCCCGATGGCACGAGAGGAGATGGACGGCGGCAATGACATACCCAGACAGCTTGACGACTCGAGCCCGGGCCGATCTATCCCCCAACCGTTCAAAGCTTTATGTGGTTGCAACCCCCATCGGCAATCTTGGCGACCTGAGTCCTCGGGCGCGCGAGGTGCTTGGGCGGGCAGACGCCATCTGTACCGAGGACACACGCGTTTTTCGTCACCTCTGCATTGCAGCCGGTCTGTCCACAACCAAGCGGTTGC
The DNA here is from genome assembly GCA_030828265.1 of Burkholderiales bacterium. Lineage (GTDB taxonomy): Bacteria > Pseudomonadota > Gammaproteobacteria > Burkholderiales > Burkholderiaceae_A > Hahnella. Next base: position 11,145 of record JAURCW010000001.1, read on the forward strand.
TTAGTCTTCATGCCCATAACGAGATGGAGAGAATCAACGAGGTTGTCAGCCTTCTTCAACAGAACCTCTCGGTTGCACTGGTCAGTGACGCGGGTACGCCAGGACTTTCAGACCCTGGCCAGCGCCTGGTGGCAGAGATTGCCCAACAGGGCTTTGAGGCGGTGGCTGTTCCGGGTGCAAGCGCTCTAACGGCGGCCTTAAGTATTAGCGGGCTTAGGCCCGAGGACAACGAGCCCATTATGTTTTGGGGCTTCTTGCCCTCACGCAAGAAGCAGCGTCAAGACCAGCTGGCCAGGCTCGCCCTTCTGCCAGGTCTTTCTGTTTTTTTTGAAAGCCCGCACCGTATCTTGAGCTGCCTTGAGGATGCATCGGTCACCTTTAACGAGGCGACACAGGTGGTGGTTGCGCGTGAGCTCACCAAGCGGTTTGAGACCTGCCTCAGAGGGTCGCTAAAAGAGGTGTTTGAAGGGCTCAATGCCCAACAAAAGGGGCCCAACCCCCAGGCTTTCAAAGGTGAATTTGTCGTGCTCATTAAAAACTTAATAGGCTCGTCGGGGCGAGAGCCAACAACACCCTTAGACGTCTCTGCTCCCATCTTGCAGCCCCAGGACCTTGTCTGGCTCAAAAGCCTTTGCAGGCACTGCCCAAAGCCCTTGGCGGCCAAACTTGCTGCCGAGGTGCTTGGGCTTAGCCGCGAACAAGCCTACAGCCTAGTGCTTGAGGCACCGAGCTAAATCACTTTGGTAAGGCGAAAGAAACTAGCCCGCCTTGCGCTCCCTGTTAACAAGGTAATCCACCACGGCCAAGGCGCGCTGATGATGACCGCCCACCATCGCCGGAGATGTCACATAACGACCGTTAACAGCCAGCTGAGGTACGCCGTCAATTCGATAGGCCTGCATTAAGGCATTGGCTCGTTTCATCTGCGACTGCACAGAAAAAGACATCCAAGCCTTCTCGTAACGAGCCGGGTCAACCCCATTGGCCTTCGCAAAGCGTTTCTGGTCTTCAAGGCTAATAAGGGGCTTACGCTCGACATGAATGGCCTCAAAGACTTTTGAGGCCAGCTTGTCCGCAATGCCCATCGACTCAAGGCTGTAAAAAAGGCGCTGGTGAGTCTCCTCCCGAAAGGGCACGTGAACCTTACGAAAGACAACGTCCTTAGCAAGGCCACTCTTCCAAGAGGCTAATGGGCCTTCAAAGGCTTTGCAATGGGGGCAGCCATACCAAAAAAATTCCAGAACTTCGATCTTGTCAGGGCTAGCAGTTGCCACCGGCTGACGAAGGACGCGGTAATCAATGCCCTCGTCAAAACCCTGCGCCCAGGCTGCTGGCCAGACTCCTAAGGCGGAAAGGCCAAGAAACCCCGCGCCCAATTGACGTCGCTTTCGATTCAAATCTGCATCTGGCATGACAACTCTCCTTATTCGCTAACTAGGGGCAGGCCTTCTCGAACAACATCGACAGGCCCCCCGAAAAGTGACCTTAAGGGTTAAGACGGACCACCGTAGCCTCAAGACCGTTTTGGGAAAGACTGGACTTGGCTCGATTCAGTTCCTCAAAGTTTCGATAGGGTCCGAGGCGAACGCGAAAGAAAATGGTCTCGTCTTTTTTGGTCTCGAGAATGTGGGCCTCAAAGCCCATAAAGGCAAGACGAACGCGCATCTGTTCGGCTTCATCGGCCGACTTGAAGGCTGCAACCTGAAGAAAGAATTGGCTGGCCGCCGACGAGGCCGGGGCGGCCTGGGGCTTGGGCTCTTGGGCGGGTTGGGCTGCGACCGAGGGTCGCGATGCGCTCTTGTCTTGCCTGGTCTCCTCGGTCGTTGCGGAAGGCTTCGGCACCGGTGCCGTTTGCGCCACAGGCTCGGGCTGCACCGGCTCAACGCGCGGCGAAGGGGCTGCGGCGGGAAGTCGCTCTGAGTTTTGATTCGACAAAATGCCCCGGTCGACAAAGGGCACGGGGGCTCGCGTAACAAACATGGCTATTGCCGCTGCGACAACAAGACCCAGCGTAAGGCCTAAAACGAAGGCGAGCATGGTCTTTCCCTGCGGGGCGGAAACAGGCCGAGTGGGTTTGGTCATGATTACATTCTATCGGGGGATGACACCCCGAGAATACCAAGCCCCCGCCGCAGCATAACCGCCGTTGCGGCAACCAGAAAAAGCCTAAGCTGACGAGTCGATGGGTCGTCGACTAGAACCCTGTGGGCGTTGTAGAAACCATGGAAGTCAGCCGCCAGATCGCGCAGATAGAAGGCCAGCAAGTGAGGGGCACAGTCACGGGCAGCCTGGCTAAGAAGGCTCGGGTACTCGGCCATACGCAAACACAGGAGCCGTTCTTTGTCTTGCATTTCAATTTCTTGGGACTGAAATAGGCGATGGATCTCCTGGGCCGAGTCAGCCAGCGCCTCTACCGTGGTCTGTGCCTGAGCGAGCACACTGCAACAGCGGGCATGGGCATATTGGACATAGTAAACAGGGTTCTCATCGGTCTGAGAGACCGCCAGGTCAACATCAAAAACAAACTCGGTATCGGGCTTACGCGAGACAAGAAAAAACCTTACGGCATCCCTGCCCTTCTGAAGTTGCTCTGGGCTTGGCTCAGCGGTGTCTGCCTCACCCAGGCCTGATGACCAAACAATCAAATCGCGCAGAGTGACGTACTGGCCGGCACGCTTAGAGATCTTGACCTCCTGACCGTGACGCATTACGGTGACCATCTTGTGCAAGAGATACTCTGGAAAGTCTTTGGGGATGCCGATATTAAGGGCCTGGAGGCCCGCGCGAACCCTCGCCACTGTTCCATGATGGTCAGAGCCCTGGATGTTTATGGCGCGAGCGCAGCCACGTGCAAATTTTTGTTCGTGATACGCCACGTCTGGAACAAAATAGGTAATACCGCCGTCCGACTTGCGCATCACCCGATCTTTGTCATCGCCATAGCGCGTGGTGGCGAGCCAGAGCGCCCCCTCACTCTCGTAAGCGTCCCCCGATGCAAGGAGTCGGTCAATAACCCGATTAACGTGGCCGTCGGTGTAAAGCGAGGACTCAAGGCTAAATCGATCAAAGCGCACGCCAAAAGCCTTGAGGTCAAAGTCTTGCTCTCGACGTAGATAAGCCACAGCAAACTGCCGAATGGCATCAAGATCATCGAGGCCGCCACTGCCAGTTATTCGAAGGCCGTCGGCCGTATCAATGGTCTCCCCATCCTGATAGGCTTTGGCGATATCTAGTATGTAATCTCCGCGGTAGCCGTCCTGCGGAAAGGCCGGGTTGTCGGGGGCAATGCCCTTGGCGCGCGCCTGAACAGAAATGGCCAAATTGTTGATCTGGGCACCGGCGTCGTTGTAATAGAACTCTCGGGTAACGCTGTAGCCCTGGGTCTGTAAAACCGCTGCAAGACAATCGCCCAAGGCGGCTTGGCGGCCATGACCCACGTGCAAAGGGCCAGTGGGATTTGCCGAGACAAACTCCAAAATAACCTCTTGCGGGTCTGTTTGAACGACGCAGCCAAACTCTCGCTGGGACAGACAGCTGAAAATAAGCTGCGCATAAACCGAATCTTTAAAGCGCAGGTTGATGAAGCCCGGGGGGGCCACGCTGGCCTCTTTGATCGTCTGAGATAACACCGGGCTTTGGCCGATTGCACTGGCCAGGGCCGTTGCAAGAGCCATAGGGTTTTGGCCATACGGCTTAGCAAGCCGCATTGCAATATTGCAGGCTAGGTCACCATGGGACCACTGTTTGGGACTCTGCAGACTTTCATCAAGCTGATCGAGGGTTGGGGGTTCAAGGCCTGCTGAGACTTTCTCGGCGGCCAGGTCTTGCAAGACTCCGAGCAGTTCATGGCGAAGGTCTCTAAGAAGGTTCTGTCTAAAAATGGGTGTCACGGGCTCTACTTTGCTGTCTGCGAGATACGGGCTTAGGCATGCCTGGCCAGGGGGGTTTCTTTGTCGATTGGCGCGTCTGGCAGGAATCGAACCTGCGACCCTTGGCTTCGGAGGCCAATACTCTATCCACTGAGCTACAGACGCTCGTCATGCCTTCGTATAATACGCGGTAAGTCCTGCGGTTCCGGGTCTGTCCCCTTCTTTTTAGGATCGTCCTATGTCCAATTCAAACAGCTCGTCACACGCCTCTTCTGAGAATCATGAGGAGCATGAAAGCCCCATTCGCACGCCACAGCAGCTTATTGTGGTGGTGGCGCTGTCTTTCATCGTTCCCATCATCGTTATTGTTTTGCTCACCAAGTACGTAAGCTCCTCGGTGAAGGTGGGTGCAGGAAGTGATGCCCTCACCCCCGAGGCCATTGCCGAGCGTATTGCCCCAATTGGTCGGGTCGCAACAGAGCCTGAAGCTGGAACGGTTGCTGCAGCAGCTTCTGTTGTGAAGGCCGCGCTGCGCTCGGGTCCTGAAGTCTACGGCGCGGTCTGCGCGGCCTGCCACACAGCCGGTGTGCTGGGAGCACCCAAAATGGGGGATGCCGCTGGCTGGAAGCCACGGCTCTCAGCGGGGCTCGACGCATTGGTGAATTCCTCCTTGAAGGGGAAAGGAGCCATGCCTGCTCAGGGGGGTGGCGCTTATTCCGACGAAGAGATTAGGAAGGCGGTTATTCACCTCGTGAACGGCAGCGGCGGCTCTTTCTAAATAGTGTTCCGGGTTCTTTCATCACTCGATCGTGCCTTTGTAGGGCTCGACACGGCCTTACGAACACTGGCGGGCTCCCGTCCCTACGGCTCCGGGCGACCTTCCCCGGCGGATGCCGAGGGGGTTGTCAGCGCGAGCGACCCTCCAGGCCTTAGTCCCGAGGAAGCCAGACATGCGGCGGCGCTTATGCGCGTCAATCATGCAGGCGAAGTCTCTGCGCAAGCGCTCTATCAGGGGCAGGCGGCCGCAGCCGATAGCGCACCGCTCTATGATCTTTTGCAGTCTGCTGCACGCGAGGAGGCCGATCATCTACGATGGACAGAAGATCGCATACACGAGCTGGGGGGCCGCCCGAGTCTTCTTAACCCGGTCTGGTGTACGGGTGCGTTTCTACTTGGTTATGTTGCTGGCCGAATGGGTGGCCCCATTTCGCTGGGTTTTCTCTCAGAGACCGAACGGCAGGTCGAGGCTCATCTCGAGTCCCACCTCAAGAAGTTGCCGGCGGGCGACACGGCCTCTCGTCGAGTTTTACAGCAGATGATTGCCGATGAAGCGGAGCATGGGCTCAACGCTCGCCGTCACGGCGCCAAGGAGTTACCAGCCGTTGTGCAAGGGGCCATGAAAAGCTCCGGGCGCCTGCTCACCACCGCTGCCTATTACATTTAACCAGCGCGCTTAAGACAGCCCCAGAGGGTCCACGTCAATAATAAGATCGCGCAGCCCTTGGGCCTGTGCGATGGCCAGGGCAAGCTCCAACCCCGCATTCAGAGGTCCTCGACGGGACGACTCAAGAACCATATGCCATCGGTACTGGTTCGCCCGTTTCTCGGGATAGCTTGGGCTTGGACGATGGACCTGGCAGTCGGCGGGCTTGGATTGAACGAGCGCCTCGTAAAGCCTATTGAATTGGTCTTGCACGGCAAGCTCCGTGCGCGCTGTCATGCGCAAGGCCGCAATATGTCCATAGGGTGGAAGCAAGGCCTGTCGGCGCTCCTCGAGTAGGGCATGAAGGTAGGAGGCTGGGTCGTCCCCTTTCAGGCCCTGAAACAAGGGGTGTGTTGGGTAACGGGTCTGAAGAAAAACCCGTGCCTGATCTTCATGTCGCCCTGCCCGACCACTGACTTGGAGAAGGGTCGAAAAGAGCCATTCGGGAGCCCGAAACTCGGGGCTAAGCAGTTGCGCGTCGACATCAAGCACGACAACGGTAGACAAGCCCGGAAGGTCATGTCCCTTGGCCAAAATCTGCGTGGCAAGAATGATCTCCGGCTTGGGCTGCTGGAGCTGCTTAAGCATCTGCGTCATCTTTTCCATGGTGCCTGCACTGTCGCTATCGACGCGGGTTAGTGCAACGCCAGGAAATACTGCGGCCAGTTGCTCTTCAAGCGACTGAATACCAAACCCCTGCCCGGTAAGCTCTGCTGCGCCGCAAGAAGGACACCGAGGCTGAGGTTTTTTAACGATCCCACAGTGATGGCAGATCATCTGCCACTGACGAGTCTTTTTATGGAGAACCATCGAGACCGAACAATGCTCACAGCCTTGTGTCCAGCCACAGGACGGGCAGCTTAACAAAGGGGCGTAGCCTCTTCGATTAAGAAAGAATAGAACCTGGCGCCCGCGGCCAAGTGTCTCCTCTACGGCCTTGTGTACGGTGTCGGTCAGTACCCCGGCGCAGGCCATGCGCTCCTTGTTCAGGTTCACCATAACCAGTGCGGCCCGCGGTGCCCCAGTGGCCTGCTTCAAAAGGCGAACAAGGCGATAGCGACCCTTCTCAATCTGAGCCAAAGACTCCAAGGAAGGAGTGGCAGAGCCCATGACCAGTCGAAGACTCTGCTGAGAGGCTAGATAGGCTGCAAGATCACGAGCCGAGTAACGCACTGAGTCTTGGCTCTTGTAGGAGCTGTCATGCTCCTCATCCACCACAATCATTGCGAGTCGAGGCAGTGGTGTCATTAGGCTTAGGCGTGTACCCAAGATCAGTTGTGTGACACCGTGGACCGCCTGCATCCAAGAGGACGCGCGCTGGCGATCGGTCATGCCACTGTGCAGAATACTCAACGCCTCTGGCTCAAGGCTCAGCGCGTCGAGCAGTCGCGACTTTAAGACGGGCGTCAAGGCAATTTCTGGTACCAAGTAAAGCACCTGGGCCTCTGGGTTGATCTGCCACAGGCGTTTGATCAACTCGACATAGACCAGTGTTTTGCCAGACCCAGTGACACCCTGTAAGTAGACCGGCTTGGCATGGTTTTTACAGGGCTCTCTAAATCCAAGCGAGTCAGTCGCTATTTCAATGGCCTGTTGCTGCTCGGCAGTTAACAAAAGTGGGTGTACTGATGAGGGCGGATCAGCGCGCGAGCCCGTTTCTTTGGGCTGCCTTAGCAAGTCCGCCGCATACTTTTGAAGAAGTTTCTGAAGGGGCGACTTTGCGGTGGCGGTTTCTGGCTCGCATGAGGCCAGAAGGTTTTTACTGCTTCGAAGCCAGGCCGGAATGACCATGCTCAAGACTGAGCCAAGGCTTGATCGGTAATAGCTTGCAATGAAGGTAAGGAACTCGATCTGGGGCTTCGTCAAAGATGGGATCGCTGTGAACCTTCCTAAGACCTGACGGCGTTTAAAGCGGTCCGAGTCACCGGGCTCTTTATTGGAATGGATCACCACGGCCAACAAGACCCGCTTGGCAAAAGGCACAACAAGCCAATCGCCTGATCGGACCTCAAGATCCCGCTCCGTTAGGATCTGGGGGGGCCAGTCGTAATCAAACTCGCCGAGCCCTGGGGCAACAACAGCAACCGATAAAACCTTGGGCTCACACGGAGGAGCTAATGGGGACATGCCTTGCACCCAACCCGGGGCTACTTGCTTCTGGAGCTGAACTCCCGAACGGCCTCCACCAGGCACTGAACATTTTCAGGTGGTGTGAACTGAGATATGCCATGACCCAAGTTAAAGATATGGCCAACACCCGGCTCAAGCTGCCCAAAACTCTGAATGGTTCGGGCCACCTCGGCTCGAATGTGGTCGGGATGGCCCAACAAGACAGCCGGGTCGAGGTTGCCCTGGATGGCACACTGGGAGCCCACACGTGCGCGCGCCTGGCCCAGACTCACTGTCCAATCCACGCCAAGACCAGTGCAGCCGGTGGCAGCAATTCGCTCAAGCCACAAGCCGCCACCTTTCACAAAAACAATCGTTGGTGTTTCAGGGAACTGCTGCGTGAGAGCGGCCACGACCTTCGACAAAAACGCCTGCGAGAATCGACCAAACTGGGCGTCTGCCAAAAGACCTCCCCAGCTGTCAAAAAGCATGATGGCCTGAGCACCCTTGCGGATCTGCATGGCGCAATACTGAATGACAAGCTCGGTTACTTTTTCAAGTAGAAAAAGCACCAGATCAGGCCGGCTATAAAGCCACTGCCGCACCTTTAAAAAATCATCCCCGCTGCTTCCCCCAGCCACCATGTAACAGACCAGGGTCCATGGGCTGCCCGAGAATCCGATAAGAGGTACTCGGTTACTAAGGGCCTTTCGTATGGTCTGAACCGCATCCCCCACGTAGCTCAATTCATGCTCAATGTCGATGGCGGGAAGCTCACGAATGTCAGCCTCTGACTGAATGGCCTTCTTGAACCGAGGGCCCTCACCTTCAACAAAGTGAAGTCCTAGGCCGAGAGCGTCGGGAACCGTAAGAATGTCTGAAAAAAGGATGGCGGCATCAAAGCCATAGCGGTCAATGGGCTGCAGCGTCACCTCACAGGCAAGCTCAGGCGACTTGCAAAGCGCCATGAAATTGCCAGCTTTTTTACGGGTGGCGTTGTATTCGGGAAGGTACCGACCCGCCTGACGCATGAGCCAAACGGGAGTCCGGTCAACAGGCTCCCGCCGAAGCGCTCGAAGAAAAAGGTCGTTGGTCACTTGGGTTTGTTCTTTCCGCCCTTAGTGCTTCAAGCCTAGAGGCTGGAAGACCGCGCCTGGTCTCGTCTTTACTTATTGCCCTTAACCCGACGAATGGCGGAAAGCTGGGCAAAAGCAATGGCCAGCTCGGCCTGCGCCGAGGCGTAATTCATGTCGGACGACTTGGTCTGGAGAGCTTGCTCGGCCAGGCGCTTTGCCTCATTCACCTTCGCCTCGTCGAGGTCCTTGCCACGTATTACCGTATCGGCAAGAACGGATACGCCTCCAGGCTGCACTTCAAGAATTCCTCCAGCCACAAACAAGAGTTCCTCTTGGCCTTGGTCGGTTTTAATACGCACAGTGCCAGGACGAATACGAGTAATAAAGGGAGCGTGCCCCGGGAGAATGCCAAGCTCTCCCAGTTCTCCCGGTAGCGCGACGAATTGTGCCTGTCCCGAGAAGACCTCTTCTTCGGCACTTACAACATCAACCTGCAGGGTCTTCATACTGTCCTCACTTCTTGGGCTGTCGAGTCATGCTTAAGTTGTGCTTGTACCTTACTGAAGAGTTTTAGCCTTTTCAAAAGCCTCTTCAATCGGACCCACCATGTAGAAGGCCTGCTCGGGCAGGGCATCACACTCCCCTTCCACAATCATCTTGAAGCCACGAATGGTATCGGCAAGACTGACATATTTACCTGGAGAGCCCGTAAATACCTCGGCCACATGGAAAGGCTGAGATAGGAAGCGCTGGATTTTCCTGGCTCGAGCAACTAAGAGCTTGTCATCGGGTGAAAGCTCATCCATACCCAGAATGGCAATGATGTCGCGCAGTTCTTTGTAGCGTTGCAACGTTGACTGAACACGACGGGTGACGGAGTAATGCTCCTCCCCAATCACATTGGGATCTACCTGTCGCGAGGTTGAGTCAAGAGGGTCAACCGCAGGGTAAATGCCTAAAGAGGCGATGTCGCGTGACAAGACCACCGTCGCGTCCAAGTGAGCAAAGGTCGTTGCAGGCGAAGGGTCGGTCAGGTCGTCCGCGGGCACATAAACAGCCTGAATGGAGGTAATCGATCCCACCTTGGTGGAAACAATTCGCTCTTGCAGGCGACCCATCTCCTCGGCGAGCGTGGGCTGATAACCCACAGCAGAAGGCATACGACCCAAAAGCGCGGAAACTTCCGTGCCGGCCAAGGTATAGCGATAAATATTATCGACGAAGAAGAGAATATCCCGGCCTTCATCGCGGAAACGCTCGGCCATGGTGAGACCGGTAAGTGCCACGCGTAGGCGGTTACCTGGCGGCTCGTTCATCTGACCAAAGACCATGGCAACCTTGTCAAGAACGTTGGAGTCCTTCATCTCATGGTAGAAGTCGTTGCCCTCACGGGTTCGCTCACCCACACCAGCAAAGACTGAAAGGCCAGAGTGTTGTTTGGCGATGTTGTTAATGAGCTCCATCATGTTCACGGTTTTGCCCACGCCCGCGCCACCGAAAAGGCCCACCTTTCCGCCTTTGGCAAACGGACAAACCAGATCAATCACCTTAATGCCGGTTTCCAAAAGATCAACCGAGGGGGAGAGCTCTGCAAACTTCGGGGCAGGCTGATGAATTGCGCGACGCTCCTCGGTGGGAATGGGTCCGGCCTCGTCAATGGGGCGCCCAAGAACATCCATGATGCGGCCCAGGGTTTCATGACCAACCGGCACACTAATGGGCGCAGCCGTATTGTTCACCAACATTCCACGACGAAGGCCGTCCGACGACCCCATGGCAATGGTGCGAACCACTCCGTCACCAAGCTGCTGCTGAACCTCGAAGGTGAGCGCTGCCTCAACCAGGTCATGCTGTGCGGAGTCGTCAAGCCTCAATGCATCGTAAACTTTTGGCAATGAATCCACAGGAAACTGGATATCCACCACCGCACCAATACACTGAACGATCTTGCCCTGTGCTAATTCCATAATAAGGTCCCTATCTTTCCAAATTACTTTTTAGATTAAACGGCTGCCGCGCCACCAACGATCTCTGAGAGCTCTTTGGTAATAGCTGCCTGTCGCGCTTTGTTGTACGAAAGTTGAAGTTCATCAATCAGCTGTTTCGCGTTGTCAGAAGCAGCCTTCATCGCCACCATACGAGCACTCTGCTCACAGGCCATGTTCTCAGCGACCGCCTGGTAAATCAGAGACTCAACGTACCGATTAATAAGATCAGAAAGCACCTGCTCGGCATTGGGCTCGTAGAGATAGTCCCAGTCATGATTGGGATCCAGATCGTCGAACTGATCTTCGGGCAAGGGCAAAACTTGCCTCACAGTCGGCTCTTGCTTCATGGTGTTAACGAACTCATTGCTTGCAAGATAGAGCGCGTCAATCTTTCCCGTTAAGTAGTTGTCAAGCTGAAGACGGACGTTGTCAAGCACTGCCTCATGGGAGGGTATGTCACCAAGCTGAGACAGAGAAGAAACGACACGACCACCGTTACGGTTGAAGAAGCTGATGCCCTTGTTACCAAACGCCGAGATGTCAACTTCTATGCCCGAGGCCGCCCAGTCTTTCATTGACTGAAGAATATGTCGAAGAATGTTGGTGTTAAGACCACCACATAAGCCTTTATCGGTTGTCACAACAATTAGGCCTACGCGCTTGGTATCACGCTTGACCATAAAGGGGTGAACGTACTCCGGGCTTGCATGGCTAAGGTGTGCACAAATCGCAAGTACCTTACGTACATAAGGTCGGCCCGCTCGCATTCGCTCTTGCGCTCGCCGCATTTTCGAGGCGGCCACCATCTCCATAGCCTTGGTGATCTTGCGCGTGTTTTGCACGCTCTTGATCTTGCCTCGTATTTCTTTAGATCCTGGCATAAGTTTCCTGTGGCTTTAGGTTAAAGACGTGTTGAACAACTGTCCTTCGCCCTTTAGTAAGCCCCCGTCTTTTTGAATGCTTCAATGGCTGAACGCAAGGCTGCCTCGTGTTCTGAGGACAAATCTTTTGCTGACTCAATGGCATTCACGAGATCAGCATGCGAACTTGCTAGGTAATCACGCAATGCCTTTTCAAAGCTGTTTGCCTTCGCTACCTCCACGTCATCCATGTAGTTGTTGTTGACGGCGAAAAGGGTCAGGGCCATTTCCCAGACCTGAAGCGGGTGATACTGAACCTGCTTCATAAGTTCGGTAACCAGGCGGCCTCGCTCAAGCTGTTTACGCGTGGTTTCATCGAGGTCAGAAGCAAACTGCGCAAAAGCGGCAAGCTCCCGGTACTGGGCAAGTGCAAGGCGCACGCCTGCTCC
>JAURCW010000011.1 GCA_030828265.1 Burkholderiales bacterium
AGATCTTCAAAGACCCAGCGCATGGTGATGACCGTGGGGCCAGAGTCCATGGCCTGACCGGCCACGATTTTCTGATGGTTCTTGCCGCCGACCTGCGCATCCTTTTCAAGCAGGGTGACGCGCACGCCTTGGCCAGCAAGGTCGATGGCCGCGGCAAGCCCGGCCATGCCGGCCCCCACAACGACAACCTGGCGTTCAGCCACTGGGCGCCTGACGAAACGGTGGCGGCCCCGAATTGGTCCTTTCAGGCCGGTTAGTTGCCTGCGGGTCTCCAAACTGTTGACCACGCCATTGACCCTTAAACCTTAGAGGATGAAATCGAACGAACATGGATTCGGAGAAAAACCTCTGGCCATAGGCGGCCTGAATGGCGCGCTGATGGGCGCCACTGCGGGCATAGGCATCCATGGCCGCTTGGCTTTTCCAAAGGCTGAAGGTGGCCTGTCGAAGAAGCGGTGCCTCGCCAAGACCCACGGCGAGAATGCAGTCCTGGGCTTGGGCAAGGTCGTCTTCGGCATCGGGGGACTGGGCCCAGAACCGACGAGCCTTCAGGGGCCGAATGCTTGCTCGTGTAAGGGATGCAACGGGATGTTCAAGGCCATCGCTCGCATTGAGGGAAGGGCTTGGGCCAGCTGGGGGATTAGTTTCGGGTGGCTTGAGTTCAAAGCCCGACCACTGGCCTCGCGAGGAGACCGGACGAAGTACAGCTGCAAAAAAGTCCTCGGAGCGATCCTGATAGGCCTTGACCTGCGGCGAATTTTCAAGGAAGTGGTCTGCCGCATCCGGGGAATCAAAAGCGGTGAATAGTCCTTGGTGGTCAAGGCCAGGCTTGAGCCCAAAGCCTCCATGCTCGCCACTTCCAAGGACCTTCTGGAAGACCAGGCCGGGCCAACGGGTGGGCCCAAAAGCGGACAATACGAGACGAGAGACTGCCCAACCGACGGACGAAGGACGTAGGCGCGACAGAATCACGACCACCGTGTGCACGGTGTCAGTCCTCGTCGGAGTCGGGCCCCTCGATGCCGTATCGACGCAGCTTGACGTAGAGGCTCTGTCGGGAGAGACCAAGCATATCTGCCGCCGAGGCTCGGTTGTTCTTGGTGATTTTAAGTGCGGCCTCGATGCAGAGTTTTTCAATGAGGTCGACGGTTTCACCAACAATTTCGCGCAGGGGCATGCGGCCGACAAGGCTTGTGAGGTCTTGGTTAGAGCGTGGTCGTGAGGCCTGATCAAGTCTGCCTTCAAGCCGTCGGCCTACATCGCGAATGACAAAGGCAAGAAAGGGCTGGTCGTCGCTTTGAACAGAGACCCCTGAGATTTCAACGGGTACGACAAGACCTGCATGGCCGATCAACTGAGTTGAGAAGAGCCGAACCGATCCGCCCTGAGAGAGACTGTTGATCATGACAAGCAGATCGGTGTTGGCGCGGCCCAGCCAATGGTTTAAAGGCTCGCCAATGACTTGGCCTGCATGCACCATTTGAATCATTTCGACAAAGGCAGGATTGGCGCTACGAATAATGCCCTTGGTGTCGGTTAAGACGAGCCCATCACTGAACTGACGCACAGCCTCAAGCAGTGCCGTGTCTTCGCCGGGATGGGGCTTCTCGGAATCGATGCGCACCATAAAGACGGTGTCGGACTCTTGCCGCAGATAGCTTACAAGTACGCGGGCGGCGGCTTGGTGTTTTACAAATCGAAGACTGACCTCGGCGGGCCGACCAGAACTTGCAACCTGTTGAAGGGTGTTGTGTAGGGCGGAGGTTGCGCGGTCAGACAAGAAGGCCTCGATGGCCTCGCCAATAATGGACTGGCGGTCTTTCTGAAGGTACTGTCCGCCGGCACGGTTGGCTTCGATAATTTGATGAGAACGCGCGCTAATGAGCAACACCGGATCGTGGACGAGATCGAAGAGCATTCGAAACTGGCCCTCGACGCCGCGAAGTCGAAGGTAGTCGCGTTCCATGAGTTGTTGGGCTTCCACCAACCTTGCCTGCAGCGAGGCAACAGGACGAAGGTCGCGGCCAATGGCCACCATCTGCCCATCTTTGCCCACGCGCACGAGCGAAAACAAGATGGGAATTTCTTCGTCTTGTTCGCTGAGCTGATTAATATGCCGCCAGCGTGCGTCTGGCTTACCGGCCTGCGCCTCGCGCAACATTTCCTCAATTTTGGGGCGGCTCTCTGAGGTGACAACATTGGCCCAGGCCTTGCCAACCCAGCCTTGCGCGCGACTTGGCTGCCAGTCGGTGCTGCCTGTAATGACTTGGCGAATCACGCCCTGGGCGTCAATCACCAGTGTAATGTCGGACGCGGCCGTTACGAGTGCAGCGCTTTCGTCAGCATCAAGGCCGGCAAGGCCCTTGCCTTTGGATTGTTCGTTATGTCCCAAGGCTCGGTGTCTTTTCTCTTAGCTGGCGTGTGTTTTGGAGGGGCCGCTTGGGTTCTGGCGACCACGAAGCATAAGCAGTGCTTTTTCAACCGCAAGATCGGCATCACCCACAAGGAGGTCGGCCTTGGCCCGTTTGGCGAGATCGGGGAAGGCAACAAGTGCTGGGCCACCCAGCATGACAAGGGGCGTTTGTTTTGTTTTGGAGTCTCGGAGCCGAACAATAAAACTCGCCACCTGGTTGATGTCTTTCTCGCTGGCCACGGACAGCCCGACAACGTCGGGCGCGAGGCGCTGAATTTCGCCAAGCAGATCGATCTCCGATTTTGATTCGAGCATGAAGCAGTCCCAGCCGCCTCGTGCAAAGAAACTATTGACCATCTGCAGCCCCAGCCGATGCTGAGAGCCGGGCAGGGTTGCGAGCGCAATGCTAGGAATCGGCTCGTCGGGCTCAAAGACGGATGCAGCCCTTGGGGGGGCGGTCTTCTGAACCTCAAGTCGCAGGTCGTTCAGAATCTGCTGGAGCCTCCATAGTCCAATGGTGACACCCGCAAAATCACAGCTATCCGCCACCCATCCCTCGCCCATGCATCGGGCTGCAGGCTGAAGAAGCCCAAGCATGACAGCCTCGGGTGAGAGATCTTCCTCGCGTCGTAGGTCGTGAATGAGCTGCCAACAGCCGCCGGCATTGTTACTCATGGCCATCTCGGCCAAGGCCTTTGCCGCGGCCTGCAGTTCAGGAAAGCGTGCGTCTGCTGCAGGGGGCTGGCTGCCAAGACTGCAGCCTTGGCTGGGCCTGACTCGGGTTGACCGATTGGGCGCGGGGGCCTCTGACAGGACCAGACGAGGAATTACCTGGTGCGTGAGGACCTCAAGCACGGTGTTGGTCTCAAGCTCTCCATTAGCTGTTTCTTGATCGCGTGTGGGCGACCGATGCAAATACGGCTCGTTCATGGCAACTCTCCCTGCAGCCTTTGCGTGGTAAGCGGACTTGCCCGATGCGGCTGGCTCGCCTCCTTGCTTAGTGACGGCTGCTTTTGTTTGTGAGTCCATGATCCTCCGGGGAATCGCCTTTGTCGAGAAGTTTTATCGAGCTTTTGTCTAGGACTATCCGTGACATTGTCAGGAATGTCAATCAAATTTGATGTCTCGTTTGGTTGACATTCGAAAGGGCCGAGCCTAGAGTAAGGAGACGAAAAAGTCTTGTGGGAGTGACACGGCGCAATGTCACACGTTTTAGTCAGTCGGCCTTTGTATACACCCGAGCAGAAGCAGCGTCGGGATGCCACGGCCTGGACGCTTGTTCAGGGCATTTTGGCGCCCGTGCAGTTCTTGGTTTTTCTGGTAAGCCTCGGGCTTATTGGCTATGCCTACACCACCGAGCAGCTCTGGGACCTTGCCCTTGCCTCCGTGGTCGTGAAGACCCTTGTGCTCTACCTCATCATGATCACTGGCGCCATCTGGGAGTAGGTGGTCTTTGGCCAGTACCTTTTCGCGCCCGCCTTTTTCTGGGAAGACGTTGTGAGCATGGGCGTCATCGCTTTGCACACGGCCTACCTTGTGGCCTGGTGGCAGGCCGATGTGGTCAGCCTGCAGACACAAATTGGACTTGCCCTGGCGGCCTACGCCAGTTACGTCGTGAATGCGGGCCAGTTTCTTTACAAGCTGCGCCTGGCAAGGCTTGCTGGCGTTTATCCGCAGGGAGTGACGGCATGAACGGACCATCGGTCTCCGAGCTCTCTCAGTCAGGCTGTGCCGAGGCAGCACCCGCACGCCTTCCCGATGTTCTGCGTGAACGCGGACAGCGCGAAGTCTTTTGTGGCTTAACCGGCATTGTCTGGCTGCATCGAAAAATTCAAGATGCTTTTTTCTTGGTGGTGGGCTCACGCACCTGCGCGCACCTTTTACAGTCGGCGGCAGGCGTGATGATCTTTGCGGAACCTCGTTTCGCCACCGCCATCATTGACGACCGTGACCTTGCAGGTCTGGCCGATGCCAACGAGGAGCTTGATCGAGTGGTGGGCCAGTTGCTTGCGCGCCGGCCCGACATTCGTATGCTCTTTCTGGTGGGCTCTTGTCCTTCGGAGGTCATTAAGCTCGATCTTTCTCGCGCGGCCGAGCGGCTTTCGCAAGAGCATCGGGGACGCTGCAAGGTTCTGAACTATTCGGGCAGTGGCATTGAGACCACCTTTACCCAGGGTGAAGATGCCTGTCTTGCCTCACTGGTGCCATTAATGCCAGCGGCGGCTTCTAACCAGCAGCCAGAACTGCTTGTTGTTGGAAGCCTTGCCGACATTGTGGAGGACCAGCTTCTTGATCTTCTGCGTGCCATGGGCATTGAGCGTCTGGGTGTTCTTCCAGCTCGCCGCTCCGACCAGCTTCCAGCCCTCGGGCCTAACACCCGGTTCTTACTTGCACAGCCATTTCTTGCAGACACCGCACGCGCTTTGGAGTCACGAGGCGCACAGCATCTTCCTGCGGCTTTTCCGCTTGGTGCAGAGGGAACACGGCGTTGGCTGTGGACGGCTGCGCAGGCCTTTGGTGTAAGCCTGGAGACCTTTGAGCGCGTTATTGCAGCGCCTCTAGCACGTGCTGAAAAAGGCCTTGCTCGCATGCGTCACGAGCTTGAAGGTCGCTCGGTATTTTTCTTCCCCGACTCTCAGCTTGAAATTCCCCTTGCGCGCTTTTTGTCGCGTGAGATGGGGATGCGCCTTACCGAAGTCGGCACGCCATTTCTGCATCGCTCGCATATGTCGGCAGAGCTTGCCCTTCTTACGGACACGGGTCTTGAGGGCGAAGGCTCGGCCTTTACCCTAAGTGAGGGCCAGGACGTTGACCGTCAGCTCGATCGATGCCTGTTGGCCAAGCCCGACCTTGTGGTCTGTGGCCTGGGCTTGGCAAACCCGCTTGAGGCCCAGGGCATCACGACCAAGTGGTCCATTGAGCTTGTCTTTAGCCCCATTCATGGCTTCGATCAGGCTGCCGACCTTGCTGAGCTCTTTGCGCGGCCTTTTCGACGTCGTGATCGAATTTCGGGTCTCTATCCTGTCTTTCCCGTTCGTCCCGAAGCTCAGTCGATGTCGAAGCCGGCATCCACAAGGTTTGCAGGGACAATGACTTCGGAGCTGAGTGCATGAAGCTCTCGGTCTGGACCTACGAGGGCCCACCGCATGTGGGTGCCATGCGTATCGCAACGGCCATGCAGGGGCTCCACTATGTCTTGCACGCGCCGCAGGGCGACACCTATGCCGACCTGCTTTTCACCATGATTGAGCGGCGAGACAAGCGCCCACCCGTGACTTACACCACCTTTCAGGCTCGCGATTTGGGCAAAGACACCGCAGAGCTTTTCCAGGCTGCCGCTCGAGATGCCGTCGCCCGGTTTGCGCCCGAGGCCCTTATTGTGGGCTCGTCATGCACAGCCGAGCTTATTCAAGATGACCCCGGGGGTCTTGCCGAGGCGTTGCAGCTTGATATTCCTGTCGTACCCCTTGAGCTGCCTTCCTATCAAAAGAAGGAAAACTGGGGCGCCGCCGAGACGTTCTATCAGTTGGTAAGACGGCTCACGCACGGGGTAACACCCAAAGAGCGTGCAGGTCGCCCACCCTCTTGCAATATTCTGGGTGCAACGGCCCTTGGCTTTCGTCATCGTGACGATCTTCAAGAGGTGCGTCGTCTGCTCGATGCCCTGGGTATTTCAGTGAATGTGGTGGCGCCTTGGCAGGCCCGCCCCTCCGACCTGCGCCGCCTGCCCGAGGCCGATTTCAACGTTGTGCTTTATCCGGAAATCGCGGGGCCTGTGGCCAGCTTTCTGAAACGCAGTTTTAAGCAGCCCTTTACACAGGTGGTTCCCATTGGGGTGAAGGCCACCGAGGCCTTTGTTCGCGAGCTTGCCGAGCTTTCAGGCCTTGATGCGGAAGAGGCCCTGGCCAAGGCCTATGCCGCCTGCGCAAGCCATATGGCCTGGTATTCAAGCTCGGTGGATGCGACCTACCTCACCGGCAAGCGCGTCTTTGTCTTTGGGGATGGCACCCATGCCTTGGCGGCCGCACGCGTGGCCACAGAAGAATTTGGCTTTGAGCTTGTGGGCCTGGGAAGTTACAGCCGTGAGTCCGCACGTGAGCTGCGCGAGGCGGCGCAGGGCTATGGACTGCAGGCGCTTATTTCAGAAGACTACCTTGAGGTGGAGCAGGCCATTGGTCAGGCCCAGCCCGACCTGGTTCTTGGCACCCAGATGGAGCGGCATATTGCCAAGCGGCTTGGCATTCCATGCGCGGTTATTTCGGCGCCGGTGCATGTGCAAGATTTCCCTGCACGCTACTCGCCCCAAATGGGATTTGAAGGCGCGAATGTTCTGTTCGACACCTGGGTGCATCCGCTCATGATGGGTCTTGAAGAGCATCTGCTCGGCATGTTCCGGGAAGACTTTGAGTTTCATGAAGGGGCAGGGGCCTCGCATCTGGGCGGGCATGGCTCCGGTATTACTGCCTCGTCCTTGCCTCCGGGGGCTGGAGAGACAGCTTCCTCACGCGAAGAATTCACGCGTTCGGAACCCATCTCTCCAGCCCCTCCTAGTCATACGCACTTTGATTCGATCGAGAGGCCTTTGTCAGGCTCGGCTTTTGTGAGAGGTCAAGAGCGCGTGAATTTCTCGCGCGAGGGGCCGCTCACAAAAGCCACACCCGACGCATTAACGAATTCAGCGCAAGCATCGAACGAAATTCATTGGACCCCTGACGCCGAAAAAGAACTGGGCAAGATCCCATTCTTTGTTCGCAAAAAAGCCCGTAAAAACACCGAGGCGTTTGCAGTCATGCAGGGCATTTCGGCCATTACCAAGGACACCCTCTACGAGGCGAAGGCGCACTATGGACGCTAAACGCAAAGCCTCGTTACGCCTGGTGGTGGTCACCATGGACACCCACCTGGCCAGTGCCACCGCGGTGGCTGCGGCCAAGCTCGCCAAGGCGATGCCTGGCCTCACGCTTGAGATGCATGCAGCCTCAGAGTATGCAAGCGATGCCCGGGCACTCGCCTCTTGTCGCGAGGCCATTCAGAACGCTGACATTCTGTTTGTCAGCATGCTTTTTCTTGAAGATCATTTTCTTCCAGTCATCGACCTTCTTGAAAAGCGCCGCGACGAGGTCGATGCCATGGTCTGCGCCATGTCGGCGGCCGAAGTGGTTCGTCTTACCAAAGTTGGTCGCTTTGATATGTCCAAGCCTGCCTCCGGTGCGCTTGCCTTTTTAAAGCGGCTGCGCGGCAGTTCAAAGCCAGGCGACTCCAAAGACGGCTCTGGCTCGAGCGGTACGGCCAGTGGTGCCCGGCAGATGCGCATGCTGCGTCGGCTTCCCAAGATTCTTCGCTTTATTCCGGGTACCGCCCAAGACGTACGCGCCTATTTTCTCTGCCTGCAGTATTGGCTTGGAGGCTCGGAAGACAACATGGTGAACCTGGCGGCCTTTTTGGTGAATCGCTATGCCAAAGGGCCTCGCGAGGTCTTTCGCAATAGCTTTAAGTCGGTGGAGCCTATCGAATACCCCGAGCTTGGTCTGTATCACCCAAGGCTTGAGGGCCGCATTACCGATCGACTTGCAGCGCTACCTTCGGTCGCTTCGCGTCAGGCCATGCCAGGCCGGCCACGTGTAGGACTTCTCATGCTGCGGTCCTACCTTCTTGCAGGCAATACCGGCCATTACGACGGTGTTATTCAGGCCATTGAGGCGCGTGGTCTCTCGGTGGTGCCCGCCTTTGCGATGGGCCTTGATTCGAGGCCTGCCATTGAGGCCTTCTTTATGAAAAACGGCAAGCCCTCGGTGGATGCTGTGGTTTCCTTAACCGGGTTTTCTTTGGTGGGCGGCCCTGCCTACAACGACTCGCAGGCCGCTGAAGAGGTCTTGGCAAGCCTGAACCTGCCTTACATTGCTGCACACCCCTTGGAGTTTCAGACCCTTGCCGAGTGGGGTGGATCATCGCGTGGCCTTCTGCCCGTGGAGTCCACGATTATGGTGGCCATTCCCGAGCTCGATGGCGCCACGGCGCCCATGGTCTTCGGTGGCCGACCGGGTGCCAAGGGCGTGGCCTGTAAGGGCTGTGACCGGCACTGCACCTTCGACAACTTAGTTTCCACACAAGACATGGTCAGCTGCCCCGACCGGGCCGAGCGCCTTGCCGACCGACTGGTTGGGCTTGTCAGCCTGCGTCGTCGCGCCGTCGAGCAACGGCGGGTTGCCGTGGTGATTTTTAACTTCCCGCCCAATGGCGGCAGTGTTGGAACCGCAGCTCACCTAAGTGTCTTTGAGTCGGTTTTCAACACCTTGAAGGCCATGCAAGCGGAGGGCTACAGCCTGCAGCTTCCGAAAACCGCTCATGAACTTCGCGAAGCCCTGCTCAATGGAAATGCCGCGCAGCAGGGCTCCGATGCCAACTGCCTGGCCCGCATTCCTGTGGCCGACTACATTGAACGTGAGACTTACCTTGCTGATATTGAAAAGGTCTGGGGCGCGGCCCCTGGTCGGCAGCTTACGAATGGCAAAGAGTTCTTTGTGCTTGGGCTGAACCTTGGCGACGTGGCCCTTGTGGTTCAGCCGGGGTTTGGCTACGAGGGCGACCCCATGCGGCTTTTGTTTGAAGAGGGCATGGCGCCCACCCATGCCTTTGCAGCGTTTTATCGTTACTTGCGCGAAGACTTTAAGGCCGATGCTATTTTGCACTTCGGAACCCATGGCGCACTCGAGTTCATGCCCGGCAAACAGGCCGGAAGCTCCGGGGCCTGCTGGCCCGAGCGCATGATTGGCCCAGTTCCCAATTTTTATTTGTATGCCTCGAATAACCCGTCGGAGGGCACCATTGCCAAGCGACGTGCGGCGGCAACCCTTATCAGCCATATGACGCCGCCCGTGGGTCAGGCCGGGCTCTATGCAGGACTACAAGAACTAAAGGCCACGGTGGATCGTTGGCGCTCGATGCCGCGCGACACCCCGTTGGAGCAGTGGCTTGAATCCAACGGCGAGGCGGCAGGTCTTGTTGAGGTTATGGTGGAGCAGGCGAAGGCAGTGGAACTTACCCAGGTCATTCCTACGCTTATGGTGTTTGCGCAGGGCCGCAATCAGACGACCACAAAGGTCGGTGCAGCGCGCGATCAGGAAGGCCCTCTTGCGAAGACGCTTCAAACACTGGATGAAGAGGTCTATGCCCTTCACAAGTCCTTAATGGAATGTGACCAGGCTCTTATCCCTCAAGGCCTGCATGTGGTTGGAGAGCCCATGTCGGCCCCGGCCCGTCGCGAGCTGCTGCTTGCCATGGCGCAGGCCTACGCACCCTTAAAGACCCTGCCCAGCCTTGGTGAGGCCATTGATGCGCTGATGGAAGAGTCGCCCTCGCAGACGCTAGAGGCTGCCCCTCTTGGCAGCAAGGGGCTTCAGACAGCTCGTCGGCTTCTTGAGCCTGAGTTGGGTGCCGAGGGGCTCGACACATTGCTTGGCATTCTTGAACGTGTGAATCGTGAGACGCAGACCGATGCCGAAGTGGCTGCGATTCTTAAAGCACTCAATGGCGAATTCATTCGTCCCGCCCCGGGTGGCGATCTACTTCACACCCCGGAGATTCTTCCCACAGGCCGCAACCTGCATGGCTTTGACCCCTTTCGGATGCCCAGTCGGTTTGCCGTTTCGGACGGCGCGCGTCAGGCCGAGCGGCTTTTAGATCGGTACAAGGCCGATGGCCACGGGCTGCCGGAGTCGGTGGCCATGGTGCTCTGGGGAACCGACAACCTTAAAACCGGTGGCGGCCCCATGGCGCAGGCCCTCGCCCTTATGGGCGCAGCCCCCCGATTTGACAGCTTTGGCCGACTTGCCGGTGCGCAGCTGATGTCCCTTGAAGAGCTTGGCCGACCGCGTATTGACGTGGTGGTGACGCTTTCGGGCATCTTCCGCGACCTTCTACCCTTACAGATTCGCATGTTGGCTGAGGCCGCTTTTCTTGCGGCAAGCGCCGATGAGCCCACCGACCAAAACTTTGTGCGTCGTCATTGCCTGGCCTACATGGCCGAGCACGGCTGCGACCTGGAGACAGCTGCATTGCGTGTCTTTGGAAACTGCGACGGTGCCTACGGTGCCAACGTGAACCATCTTATTGACCAAGGCTGCTGGAACGACGAAGACGAGCTCGCCGAGGCCTACACCAAGCGCAAAGGTTTCGCCTATGGCCGAGCAGGCAAGCCCTTGAAGCAGCCTGGCCTTTTGCATTCGGTCTTAAAAGATGTCTCACTGGCCTATCAAAACCTTGACTCCATCGAAGTTGGTGTGACCAGTGTCGACAATTATTTCGACACCCTGGGCGGTGTGAGTCGTGCCGTGCGTCGCGCCAAGCAGGCTGGGCAGGTTGCCGTAAAGGCCGGCCAGGCACCCTGCGAGACACCTGTTTACATTGGCGACCAGACCACAGGCAGTGGCCTTGTGCGCAGCCTGTCGGAGCAGGTGGCTCTTGAGACACGCACCCGCATGCTCAACCCCAAGTGGTACGAGGGCATGCTTGATCACGGCTACGAGGGGGTTCGTCAAATTGAGGCGCATCTCACCAACACCATGGGCTGGTCCGCTACAACCGGTCAGGTTCAGCCCTGGGTCTATCAGCAGCTCACCAAGACCTTCGTGCTTGATGAGGCCATGCGCCATCGACTGGCTGAACTGAACCCGAAGGCTTCGGCCAAGCTTGCCGGCCGACTGCTTGAGGCCTCGGAGCGTCGTTACTGGTCGCCCGATGAAAAAACTTTAGAGGCCCTGCGTCGTGCAGGTGAAGAGCTTGAAGATCGTATTGAAGGTGTCTACCAGGGGGCTGCATCATGAACACCGTTTCTGTTCCATTTACTGACATTAAGCGAGGGGCGCCACCCGATGGCGAGGGTAGCCTGCAGGTTCAGCTGGATCCCAACCTGCAAATTGGTAATGCCAAGGTCTTTGCGGTCTATGGCAAGGGAGGCATTGGTAAGAGCACAACGTCGTCCAATTTATCAGCGGCCTTCTCCAAGCTTGGTAAGCGTGTTTTGCAGATTGGCTGCGACCCCAAGCATGACTCCACCTTTACGCTCACCAAAAAACTCATGCCCACCGTTATTGATGTCCTTGAGTCAGTGGATTTCCATAGCGAAGAACTGCGCATTGAAGATTTCGTCTACGAGGGCTACAACGGGGTCATGTGTGTGGAGGCTGGTGGCCCGCCCGCAGGCACTGGCTGTGGTGGCTATGTGGTCGGTCAGACCGTGAAGCTCCTTAAAGAACATCATCTGCTTGATGAGACCGATGTAGTGATTTTTGATGTACTGGGTGATGTGGTCTGTGGAGGCTTTGCAGCCCCTTTGCAGCATGCCGAGCGCGCCCTCATTGTGGCGGCCAACGATTTCGACTCCATTTTTGCCATGAACCGTATCGTTCAGGCCATTGGTGCCAAGGCGAAGAATTACAAGGTTCGACTCGGTGGTGTCATTGCGAACCGCAGTGTGGATACCGACCAGATCGACAAGTTCGCAAGTCGCGTGGGTCTGGAGCGGCTTGCCCATTTTCCTGATCTTGATGTCATTCGTCGCAGCCGGCTCAAGAAATCCACGCTCTTCGAAATGGAGTCTTCGCCCGAGCTTGAGGCCGTGACGGAAGAGTACCTGCGGCTGGCTGCAAGGCTTTGGGCGGGTACCGAGCCGCTTGCGCCGCAGTCGCTCAAAGACCGTGAGATCTTCGATTTACTGGGATTCGATTGATGGATTATTTGGAACGCCGCCGCCGCATTGGTCATTACTTTGACCGCACCGCCGTTCAGGCCTGGGCGCGGCTGACCTCGGATGCCCCTGTCAGTGGCGTTCGGGCAACCGTGCGTGCAGGACGCGCCAAGATGCGCGGCATGCTTGTAAGCTGGCTGGGGCTTGATGACCGATTCGCAGACTGCAGCGTTCTTGATGCAGGCTGTGGCACAGGCCTTCTCGCCATTGACCTTGCAAGGCTTGGCGCGCGAGTCACGGCGGTTGACCTTTCCCCCAACCTTGTCTCGCTTGCCCATGAGCGGCTTCCCCAAGACATTCCGTTTGGCCGCATTGACTTTCGTTCGGGCGACATGCTGGATGCGTCGCTGGGCGAGTTCGATTACCTGGTGGCCATGGACTCCCTTATTCACTACGCGCCCGAGCAGGTGGTGTCGGCCTTGGCGCAGTGGGCCCCGCGTATTCGCTGGGCCATGAGCTTTACCTTTGCACCTAGCAGCCCTTTGCTTAAAGCCATGTTCTATGTGGGAAGGCTCTTCCCAAAGTCCGATCGATCGCCGGCCATTGTGCCCACGGCTTTTCGGCAGCTTCAAGAGCTTATTGCCGCCGAGCCTGCCCTTGCGGGATGGACCCTTACCCGGCGTGAGCGTGTATCAAAGGGCTTTTATACCTCGGAGGCCATCATGCTCTGCTCGCCGAGCATGACAGCACGCATGAGTGAGGCCAACAAGATGCCTGCTGAGCCTGTTGCTCCTCGCCTCGGGAGCCTGACATGAAAAATGGGCTTGGTCCCTTTGGGCTCTTGACCCTTCTGAATCCGCGGCGGTGGTCGCAGATTGATCCACGGTTTCTACCCTTTGCAGACCTCGCAACGGCCGACCTTCCGCTCTCACGCCTGTTTCGGCTCTCGCTCTTTCAGGTCTCCGTGGGTATGGCCACAGCGTTGCTGGTGGGCACGCTAAACCGTGTTCTGATTGTTGAGCTGGGCGTGGCGGCCTGGCTTGTGGCCATGATGGTTGCACTGCCCTTGCTCATTGCACCTTTTCGCGCCCTTGTGGGTTTTCGTTCCGACACGCATAAGTCAGTGCTGGGGTGGCGCCGTGTGCCCTATATATGGATGGGTACCATGCTGCAGTTTGGTGGGCTCGCCATCATGCCGTTCTCGCTCATTCTGCTCTCGGGCGACACCCACTGGCATCCCGCCGTGGGCCCACTCAGCGCTGGCCTTGCCTTCTTGCTGGTTGGCGCGGGCATTCAAACCGTGCAGACCGCCGGCCTTGCACTGGCCACCGATCTTGCCAGTGAAGAAAACCGGCCTCGTGTGGTGGCCCTGATGTACACCATGCTCCTAGTGGGCATGCTGGTCTCCGGCCTGGTCTTTAGTTTTTTACTGGCCGATTTTTCGAAGTTCCGACTCATTCAAGTGGTGCAGGGCGCTGCCTTTGTGGCTTTCTCTCTCAATATTATTGCCTTGTGGAAGCAAGAGGTGCGTAACCCGGCGCTTACCTCACCGAAGCTTCAGCGGCCAAGCTTTCGAGCCACCTGGGGCGCGTTTCTGCAGCAACCCGGTCACAAGC
>JAURCW010000173.1 GCA_030828265.1 Burkholderiales bacterium
ATGGACGCTCTTACTCGCTGGCAGCGCATGAAGGGCAACAATACACTCTGGCTTCCAGGCACGGACCATGCGGGTATTGCGACGCAGATTGTCGTGGAGCGCCAGCTTGAGGCTAAAGGCGAGAGCCGGGCGAGCCTCGGACGTGAGGCATTTTTAGAGCGCGTCTGGCAGTGGAAGGAACAGTCGGGATCCACCATTACTGGGCAGATGCGCCGCATGGGCGCAAGCTGCGACTGGTCGATGGAGTACTTCACCATGAGCCCAAGCTGCTCCGAAGTGGTGAAGCAGGTCTTCATTAGCCTTTACCGCCAGGGCCTTATCTATCGCGGCAAGCGGCTGGTGAACTGGGATCCCAAGCTACTGACAGCCGTCTCTGACCTTGAAGTGGTGAGCGAGGAAGAAGACGGCCATATGTGGGAGCTTCGTTACCCCTTAAGCGATGGCAGCGGAAGCCTGGTGGTGGCGACCACACGACCCGAAACGATGCTTGGCGACACAGCAGTGGCCGTGCATCCCGAGGACGATCGCTACAAGGCCCTTATTGGCAAGACTATTCGGCTTCCCTTAAGCAATCGTGACATTCCTATTGTTGCCGACGACTACGTGGACCCGGCCTTTGGAACGGGCTGCGTGAAGATCACGCCTGCACATGACTTCAATGACTACGCCATGGGCCAGCGCCATAGCCTGCCCATGATCAACATCTTTACGCCCACAGCCTGCATTAACGACGAGGCCCCCGCAGACTACCGGGGGCTTGATCGCTACGAGGCAAGGCAACGCATCCTGAAAGACCTTGAGGAAGCCGACCTGTTGGTAGCAACCAAGCCCCATAAACTGATGGTGCCTAGGGGCGATCGCACCGGCGCGGTCATCGAGCCTCTTCTAACCGACCAGTGGTTTGTCGCCATGTCCAAGCCCGCACCCGAGGGCACCCACACGCCAGGACAGTCCATCGCGGGCCGCGCCCTGCAGGTGGTTGAAGACGGCCAGGTGCGCTTCACGCCCGAGAACTGGACGAGCACCTACCGTCAGTGGCTTGAGAATATTCAAGACTGGTGCATCTCACGGCAGCTCTGGTGGGGGCACCAAATTCCCGCCTGGTACAAGGCCGATGACCAAGGCGAGCCCATTCACGACGGCACGGTGTTTGTGGCCCAAGACGAGGACGAAGCCCTGCAGCAGGCCAAGGCGGCCGGCTGGAATGGGGTCATTGCGCGGGACCCCGATGTGCTGGACACCTGGTTTTCATCGGCGCTTGTGCCCTTCTCCACCTTGGTGAAGCCTGGCGAGGAATGGGACGTTGCGCTTGGCAAGGAGAAGGGGCTCGCCTTCGGTGGGCCAAGGCTTGCGCCCGAACTTGCGCAGTACCTTCCATCAAGCGTGCTGGTCACAGGCTTTGACATCATCTTTTTCTGGGTGGCCCGAATGGTCATGATGACCTGCCACTTCACCGGTCAGGTGCCCTTCCGTGATGTCTATGTGCATGCCCTGGTGCGCGATGCCGAGGGACAGAAGATGAGTAAAAGCAAGGGCAATACCCTTGACCCCATCGACCTCATTGACGGTATTGATCTTGACGCCCTGGTGGCCAAGCGCACCTCGGGTCTTATGAACCCTAAGCAGGCTCAGGCCATCGAGAAAAAGACCCGCAAGGAATACCCCACAGGCATTCCCGCCTTTGGTACGGATGCCCTTCGATTCACCTTTGCAAGCCTCGCCACACCCGGGCGCAACATCAACTTCGATCTGTCACGCTGCGAGGGCTATCGTAACTTCTGCAACAAGCTATGGAATGCCAGCCGGTTCGTTCTTATGAACTGCGAAGGCAAAGACAATGGCCTGGAGGTCTGCTTTGGTGACTGTGGCCCCTCTGGACCTCTGCACTTTAGCTTTGTCGACCAATGGATTGTCTCGGAGCTGCAGCGTGTTGAAGACGAGGTCGAGCGGCAGCTGACCGCCTATCGTTTCGACCTTGCTGCAAAAGCCATCTACGAATTTGTGTGGAATGAGTTCTGTGATTGGTAT
This sequence comes from Burkholderiales bacterium, assembly GCA_030828265.1. Taxonomy (GTDB): domain Bacteria; phylum Pseudomonadota; class Gammaproteobacteria; order Burkholderiales; family Burkholderiaceae_A; genus Hahnella. The sequence continues at coordinate 2,029 of JAURCW010000173.1, forward strand.
CTTGAGCTTGCAAAGATTTCCCTTCAGTCACCTGCCGAGAACGCCCAGAAGGCTGCTCGACGCACCCTGCTGCGCACCCTTGAGGCAACTCTAAGGCTTGTCCATCCTTTCATGCCCTTCATTACCGAGGCCCTCTGGCAGGCCGTCGCGCCGGTTGCCGGGCGCTCGCAAGCCCTTGTGCAGGGTGAATTCGCGAGCATCTCCACCGCAGCTTTTCCAAAGGCTGAGCTTAAAAAAATTGAGCCTCAGTGCGACGCCCAGATGAGCCAGCTGAAGGCTCTGGTTGGAGCCATTCGTAGCCTTCGGGCCGAGATGGGTCTTGGCCCCGGCGATAAGGTCCCCCTTCGTATCCAGGTTGATAAAGGGGCTGAAAAGGCGGACTCGGTCGACCCTCTGAACTTCGAGGTCGATAGCCATGAAAGAACGCTTGCGCTGGCAGGGCTTGCTGCCCTGTGCCGACTAAGCGAGGTGAGTGTCGTATCGGCCTCTGACATGCTGGCGACCCATGGCGCGCAATCGCAGCAGGCGACCACCGCCCTCGCACCTGTTCAGATTCTTGGGCGGCTGCGGCTAAGACTTGAGGTGGAGATTGACCTTGAGGCGGAGAAGGCGCGGCTGCAAAAGGAGATTGATAGGCTCAACCAAGAAATTGCTAAGTGCAAGACGAAGCTTTCCAACCCGCAGTTTGTTGACCGAGCACCAGCGGCCGTAGTTCAGCAGGAGCAGACGCGACTCACCGAGTTCGAGGTGGCCCTTAGCAAGGTGGATGGTCAACACCAGGCGATTCTTCGCGCGTAGGCTCATTTAAAACCATCTGTTGCACAAAGAAAAAGGCGAGGCAGATTTCTCTGCATCGCCTCCAAATGGCTACTTGGGCAGAACCCTCGTAGCCTCTCCTCCTCAACGAAACTTGACCTTACTCGCAAGGGCTTGGATGACACAAGCTGTGCCGCAAAAGATTGACCTAGGCTTGTTCATGCAAAGGTCGTTATCAGGCGGCTTTAGCATGAACAAACAGGGGACA
>JAURCW010000152.1 GCA_030828265.1 Burkholderiales bacterium
CAAAGTTGGCTTCTGCGAGAACCCTTTTGCAAGCTCTTCGCAAAATACTGGCATACCTTGCAAGGCCTCCACCGAGGCTGGGCTCGTGGCGACCAATGCTACTAAGGACTTGCCTTCTCTTTCAGAGGACTTAATTTCAAAGGACTTGAGATCGGACCATTGCTTAAGCAATGGGTCTTGCGGAAGCCGACGCAGACGTTGCAAGGGCGCTGCAAGGTAAGACACATTGGGGTGCTCCGCGCAGCCAGTCGGGTCCGACTCCCAGACGGGCCGTGTATCGATGATGAGCGCAGGGCTCGCGCCGCTCACAGTGTTAGGAGGCCTGATTAAGCGCCGCCATAATCGTATCCGCCCCCATTCCACGCAGGTCTTGCGCCGCCTGCAGGCCAAGGTCCTCGGGGTCCTTCCCTTTAAGATCCACCGCATGCAAAACCGAGCCATCGGGCATACCGAGCCTTGCACGTAGCCGAAGCTGTCCATCGGCTTCCCGCGTGCAGTAGGCTGCAAGAGGCACTTGGCAGCTTCCACCCAAAGCGCGCGATACCGCCCGTTCAGCTCGAACCTCTTCAAAGGTGTTGGTATCGGCAAGGCTTGAGACCAGCGTCTGACTTGCCTGGTCACCGGCCCGAATTTCAATGCCAAGGGCGCCCTGTCCGGCAGCAGGAAGCATGAGCTCGGGCGCAATTACCTGTCGAATGCGCTGTACAAGCCCCAGGCGCTTAAGACCGGCCGCGGCAAGAATAATGGCCTGCATCTCGCCACGGTCAAGCTTGGCGAGCCGAGTATCAAGATTACCTCGCAGGGGAACAATGTTGAGGTGAGGAAATCTGTGCCTTAGCTGAGATTCGCGACGCAGGCTGCTGGTACCCACCACAGCCCCCTTGGGCAGCGCCTCTAGACTTTCAAACTCTGAAGAAACAAAGGCATCCCGGGGGTCCTCGCGCAGCATGACCGCGGCAAGCTCACACCCTTCGGGCAGCTCCATAGGGACATCCTTTAAAGAATGCACCGCAAGATGCGCCCTGCCCTCGGCAAGTGCGGTCTCGAGTTCTTTCACAAAGAGCCCCTTGCCGCCCACCTTGGATAGCGTCTTATCAAGAATTTGGTCGCCACGGGTGGTCATACCCAGTATGCTCACCGGCTGACCGGACGACTTCTGCAGTAACGACTGAACATGCTCGGCCTGCCACATGGCAAGACGGCTTTCACGCGATGCGATAATCCACATAGTTCCTACAGTGTAATGCAGCCATGACAAATTCTTTGAACAATAAAAATGAAGCCTGGTCGGGCCGCTTTGCAGAGCCCGTCTCCGAACTTGTGCAGCGTTACACTGCCTCGGTGGGCTTTGACCAACGACTTGCCGAGGTAGACATTCAAGGCTCGCTGGCCCATGCCGAGATGCTCTGCCACGTGGGCCTGCTTTCGACAGAAGACTTTCAGGCCATTGAGAAGGGCATGGCCACGATTCTTGAGGATATTCGGTCGGGCCGCTTTGAATGGTCCGTGGCGCTAGAGGACGTTCACCTCAATATTGAGAAGCGCCTGACCGACCTTGTGGGCGACGCGGGTAAAAGGCTTCACACCGCGCGCAGTCGTAACGACCAAGTGGCCACCGACATTCGGCTCTGGCTACGCGCAGAAATAGACGTCATTCGATTAGAGCTTAAGGCCCTAAGGCTAGCCCTTGTAAGCCAGGCCGAAGCCCATGCCGACACCATCATGCCGGGCTTCACCCATCTTCAGGTGGCCCAGCCCATTAGTTTTGGCCACCATATGCTGGCCTACGAGGCCATGTTCGCCCGCGACGATGAGCGCCTGGCAGATGCACGCCGCCGAGTGAACCGGCTGCCCTTGGGTGCGGCTGCACTGGCCGGCACAAGCTATCCCATCGACCGCGAACGCGTCGCAAAAACGCTTGGATTTGAGGCCCTTTGCGAGAACTCGCTTGATGCGGTAAGCGACCGTGACTTCGCCATTGAGTTCACGGCCGCATGCGCGCTCATCATGACTCATATCTCGCGGTTATCCGAGGAGCTTATTCTTTGGATGACCAGTCGCTATGGCTTTATTAAGTTACCCGATCGCTTCTGCACGGGCTCATCCATCATGCCGCAGAAGAAGAATCCTGACGTTCCTGAGCTTGCACGAGGAAAGACCGGTCGGGTGAATGGGCATTTGGTGGCCCTGCTGACCCTGATGAAGGGGCAGCCCCTTGCCTACAACAAGGATAATCAAGAAGACAAAGAGCCCCTGTTTGATACGGTCGATACCGTGCGCGACACCTTAAAAGCCTTTGCCGACATGGTCGCGGGGATTGAACCTCAGGTCGATGCCATGCGAGCTGCCGTGCTTGAGGGCTATGCCACCGCAACCGACCTGGCCGATTATTTGGTGAAGAAGGGCTTACCTTTTCGAGATGCCCACGAGGCCGTGGCCCTTGCGGTAAGGCAGGCCGTTGAGAAAGGCTGCAGCCTTGAAAACCTAAGCCTTGCCGAACTTCAAAGCTTCCATCCTCTTATTGAGGACGATATCTACATGGTTCTACGCCCCGAGGGTGCCCTAGAGGCCCGAGACCATGTCGGTGGAACGGCGCCCAACCAGGTTCGACTGCAGGCCGCAAAACTCAAAAAACTCTTGAGCGCCTGAATTTTCCGAGGCGATCTAGCGTTTCTTAACGGGCGGCAGGTCGGTACAGACTCCCTCAAACACCTCGGCCGCCATGCCAATCGTCTCCCCCAAGGTGGGATGAGGATGAATGGTCTTTCCAATGTCGGTGGGGTCGCAGCCCATTTCAATGGCCAAGGCCAGCTCGCCAATCATGTCACCGGCATGAGTGCCCACAATGCCACCGCCCACAACACGATGCGTTTCAGCATCCACAAGTAGCTTTGTGAAGCCTTCGTCACGACCGTTGGCAATGGCTCGGCCGGAGGCGGCCCATGGGAAGACCGCCTTCTCAAGCTTCACGCCCTTGGCCTTGGCTTCGTCCTCTGTAAGGCCCACCCAGGCCACCTCGGGGTCGGTGTAAGCAACCGAGGGAATAACACGGGCGTCGAAGAAGGACTTCTGACCGGCTGCGGCTTCAGCTGCCACATGGCCTTCATGCACCGCCTTGTGAGCAAGCATGGGCTGACCCACAATATCTCCGATGGCAAAAATGTGGGCCTGGGTGGTGCGCATCTGGCCATCAACATTGAGAAAGCCTTTGTCATTTACCCCGATACCCGCTTGGTCAGCACCGATGGCCCTACCATTCGGTCTGCGACCAACCGCCTGAAGAACAAGGTCGTAACACTGCGGTTCGGCTGGCGCCTTGCCTCCTTCGAATCGAACATGAATACCATCGTCCTTGGCCTCGGCCCCAACGGTTTTACTTCCCAGCCAGATGTTGTCAAAACGATGTTCATTGAACTTCTGCCAGACCTTCACTAGGTCACGGTCTGCACCCATCATCAGGCCGTCCATCATCTCAACCACATCAACACGAGCCCCCAGCGTGGAATACACAGTAGCCATTTCCAGGCCAATAATGCCTCCGCCAATAA
>JAURCW010000046.1 GCA_030828265.1 Burkholderiales bacterium
AGGTCCGTTTCTAAAAAGATCTGGCCGTCTGTAATTGAAATAACATTGGTTGGCACGAAGGCCGATACGTCACCCGCCTGGGTTTCAATGATGGGAAGCGCGGTGAGGGACCCTGTTTTTCCTTTAACTTCGCCATTTGTAAACTTCTCAACATACTCCTCGTTGACGCGCGCAGCACGCTCGAGAAGTCGCGAATGCAAATAAAACACATCGCCAGGGAAGGCCTCGCGGCCGGGGGGGCGACGCAGAAGCAGTGAGACCTGACGGTAGGCAACAGCCTGCTTCGAGAGGTCGTCATAAACAATGAGTGCGTCCTGCCCTCGGTCGCGGAAATACTCGCCCATGGTGCAACCCGAGTAGGCAGACAAGTACTGCATAGCGGCCGACTCGGAGGCTGAGGCGGCTACAACAATGGTGTAGGCCATGGCACCTGTTTCTTCAAGCTTTCGCACCACGTTAGAGATTGTCGAGGCCTTCTGACCAATCGCCACATAGACGCAGGTCATGTCCTTGCCCTTTTGATTAATGATGGTGTCCACTGCAACAGCCGTTTTACCGGTCTGGCGATCACCAATAATCAGTTCGCGCTGACCACGGCCAATCGGCACCATGGAGTCGATGGCCTTAAGCCCTGTCTGCACAGGCTGAGATACTGACTTTCGATAGATTACACCCGGGGCCACTTTCTCGATGACGTCTGTTAACTTTGCATTGACCGCACCCTTTCCATCAATCGGCTGACCCAGGGCGTTTACAACACGCCCTATGAGTTCAGGTCCAACGGGAACATCGAGAATGCGGCCGGTTGCTTTAACGACATCGCCTTCTGAAACACCGGTGTACTCGCCAAGGATAACGGCACCCACAGAATCACGTTCAAGGTTAAGCGCAAGACCAAGGGTCTGGTTAGGAAACTCGAGCATTTCGCCCTGCATCACATCAGAAAGGCCATGCACACGACAAATGCCGTCTGTCACCGTTACGACGGTACCCTGGTTGCGAGTGTCGGCAGACAGGTCAAGCGCCTTGATTTTCGACTTAAGCAACTCGCTAATTTCGGATGGGTTTAATTGCATGAAAACTCCTAGTTCAAAAGGGCCGCGGTCATTTTTGAAAGCTTTTCACGAACAGAGGCATCGATGACTTCATCCCCTACCGAGATACGAACCCCGCCAATGAGCTCGGGGTTCACCGTGACAGAAAGCTTAATATCTGACCCGTATTTGGATTTGAGTAACTGAGAAATGCTTGCGGATTGCGCTTGAGTAAGCTCAAATGCAGACTCCACGCAGGCCGATAGTTCATGGGCTGCGCTACTCACGAGCTCACTGAACTGATGATAAATTTCAGGAAGGAGGCTTAAACGCTCATTTTGTGCAAGCATTTTGAGGAGAGACTCTTGCTCGGGGTTTGGCTTTCCAGCAACCGATGCAATAAGCTCAATGGACTGGGTAATAGTAATGCCAGGAAGCATAAAAGCCTTCTGAGCGTCGGGATTTTTAGCGACCTCGGCAGCCTGCTCGAGGAATAGTGTCCAGGATTTCAGTGACTCGGGTGCTTTGTCCTCACGAGCCACTGCAAAAGCTGCCTCAGCGTAAGGCCTAGAGATGGTGGCAAGCTCTGCCATAGCTACTTCATCTCCGACTGTAGGTTAGAGAGCAGGTCGGCATGAGCCTTAGCGTCTACTTCGCGTCGAAGGATCTGACTGGCACCGGCCACTGCCAAGGTGGCCACCTCAGCCCGAAGCGCCTCTTTTGCAGCCTCGGCAGCCGTTTGTGCCTCAGCCTCGGCAAGCTTCCTCGCCTGAGCGATGATCTGAGAGGCTTCGGCTCTTGCCTGTTCAATGATTGAGACAGCCTGTTGCTCCGCATTGAGTCTTAGTTCGGCTACGGAGTCACGCGCCTTCGTCATCTCTTCTGCGGCTCGCTTTTCAGCAACAACCAAGTCCACGTGAGCCTTCTCCGCCGCAGCAAGACCATCCGAGATTTTCTTCGCCCGTTCATCAAGAGCCCTAATAATCGGTGGCCAGACGAACTTCATCGTGAACCAGCCGAGAATAAAGAAAACCACCAGCTGTGCAAACAACGTCGCATTAATGTTCACAGCATCTTCCTAAAAAATAAGACTGGTCGAGACAAAGCCACGACCGTAAAGCCGCCCAACGCGGTGCATGCACCATGCACGCAACGTGAGCCCCATCGAATTTTCAGGACCTAGCCTGCAAAGGGGTTTGCAAACGCAAACATCATGGCAATACCAACACCAATAAGAAAAGCGGCGTCGATAAGGCCAGCAAGCAGAAACATCTTTGTCTGAAGATCGTTCATAAGCTCGGGCTGACGAGCGGATGCTTCAATAAACTTTCCACCCATTAATCCAATCCCAATACAAGCACCAATGGCGCCCAGGCCAATAATAAGTCCACATGCAAGGGCAACAAATGCGACGTTCGTCATAACAACTCCTTAAAAATTAAAAAACCACTTGAAAAACCCAAAAAACTACAGCTAAGACTTAATGATGATCGTGGGCTTGTCCAACATAGACCAAGGTGAGCATCATAAAAATAAAGGCCTGCAAAGTAATAATTAAAATATGAAAAAGGGCCCAGGCAGTTCCCGCTAAGACGTGCCCAATAAAGCCAAGTGCTGTTGCTGTGCCACCGAGAAGTGCAATAAGAACAAACAGCAATTCACCCGCGAACATATTCCCGAAAAGCCGCAGCCCATGGGAGACTGTCTTCGCCAAAAATTCAATAAGTTGCATCGCAAGGTTGATTGGCCAAAGAACAAAATGATTTCCAAAGGGGGCTGTAAACAGCTCGTGCAGCCAGCCTGCTAGCCCTTTTATTTTCACGTTGTAATACAGGCACATCAAAAGAACGGCAATTGACATACCAAGGGGAATATTGACGTCCGCTGTGGGGACAACTCTCATGTAGGCATGTCCGGGGTCAACGCCCGACGCAGAAAGACCCGCAGCCCATAAAGCAGGAATCAAATCGACCGGAACGAGATCCATCAGGTTAAGAAGAAAGACCCAAATGAAAACGGTAAGTGCAAGAGGCGCAACGAACTTACGTGATGTTTCGCTGTGAATGACACCCTTTGATTGGTTATCGACCATTTCAACCAGTATCTCGATAAGCGCCTGAAAACGACCTGGTACATGAGAAGTTGCATTACGAGCAGCACGATGAAGGATGAAGACCGTAAGTATTCCTAGCCCGAACGACCAGAAAACTGAATCAAGATTAATGAGGCTGAAGTCAATAATGTTGGCCTGGGCTTCACCGGTTTGGTTCAGATTCGTCAGGTGGTGAACAACGTATTCGGACGAAGTAGGTGCGCTGCCAGTTGCCATATAAACGAGGACCTTTCTTATCTCGGCGTGAGGCCGGCGGACTGAGACGTAATGACTTCCACTCGTTGATTAAAGTCTCGCTGACTTAGAACACGGAAGGCCGCGAAACTTGAAACGAATGGAACCAGATAAATGGCTGTAAGCGCTAAGCAAAGACCCGATAAAAACCCAGGCCAATGAATAGGTGCAAAGACCGCGACGGACATGCCCAAGAGGGCACAGGTGAGCAGGAGTTTAAAAAAGTAGGCAACGAGCACTGAGAATGACTCCGAGACCTTGTTCGCAGAAACGCCAAGCGAAAGGCGCCTAAACTGCATCCATAGGACCATAAGCATATTGGCAATCCATACTGAGCCGCCGCTCGCTAGAGCGGAGATGCTGGCCTCTCCTGAGCTGTCCAATAGGAACATGCCACCAGCTACGCCAATCACAACAAGGCCCTGAGCTGCAAGAAATAGCTCTAAAATCAATGCGTCGTCCTTAACTGTTCCAAGGGGGGCTATCGAGTCTCCATGTCTGAAGCTCTACACTAGGGAGAACCCGACCCGAGAGTGTAAGTCGATCGGCCGAACCTGTCAAAGCCAAACACCTTGGCAAAGTCACTCAAAATGATCCCGTTCACCAGCAATCTGAAGGCGGTCCAAGAAGCCATTGAGCTCCTCCATGGAAGCGAAGCTCAGACGCAGCTCAGCACCCTTTCTTTTTGAAAGTAGAACGGCCGGCAGACCCAAGGACTCCGCCAATCGGTTTTGCATGCTCAGCCAGTCCGAGGACAGCCGTGCCGGTTTTTCTTTTTGTTGGTGCTTACTATCGTGAGAAGCAATTTCTGGAAACTGGAAGCCAAGAAGTTTGACGCGCTGCTCCACCTCTCGCACCGACAAAGCCTCCAGTTCGATCGTCTTTAAAAGTGCGCGCTGGGCAGACTCAGGAAGGCTAAGCATGGCCCGTGCATGACCTGCCTCAATCGCCCCCTGGGTTAGCGCTTTCTGAACCAATGGTGTGCACTGCAAAAGGCGCAAGAGATTCGTGATGGCCGAGCGGGAGCGGCCGAGTATTTCGGAGGCCTGTTCATGCGTCAGTTTGAACTCCTCAATGAGCCGCTCTATGCCCCGGGCCTCTTCAAGAGCATTAAGATCTTCACGCTGCAGGTTTTCAACCAGCGCCATGGCAAGCGCAGCTTTATCATCCACGTCATGCACATAGACGGGAATTTCCGAGAGGCCCGCCAACTTGGATGCCCGATACCGTCGCTCACCCGCAATAATTTCGTACATCCCACTACCCTTGAGAGGCCTTACCGCAATGGGTTGAATAAGGCCCTGAGCCTTAATCGATTCGGCCAGTTCAGTAATGGCCTCTTCGGTAAAAACCTGACGAGGCTGGTAGCGTCCGGGCTGCAATTGCGTCAGAGCAAGAGTCTGGCTGCTGGCAGTCGTTACCTCGTCCATCGGGTTTGACCCGCCAAGCAGGGCCTCAAGGCCACGACCGAGGCCACGTTTTTTTGTTGATTTTGGAGTGCCCATTAAGAAGTCCTTGTACAAAAGTGATTTAGGCCTGAGCTACCCGCTGGGGGGCAAGCTTCAGCCGATCGATGAGTTCTTGTGCAAAGGCACGGTAGGCCACCGCCCCCCGGGAGGAGGGGTCGTAAGCAAGTACCGACTGACCATGGCTTGGCGCCTCTGCGAGCCGAACGTTTCGAGGAATAACTGTGTTAAAGACACGGTCCCCAAAGTGTTTAAGTAATTGATCGCTTACCTGCTGAGAGAGCGTCATACGGGGATCAAACATAACCCGTAAAAGACCAATGATTTTGAGGTCTTTATTAAGCCCCCCGTGAACCCGTTTTATTGAATTAACCAAATCCGAGAGACCTTCAAGGGCAAAGTACTCGCATTGCATCGGAATAACTACGCCATGTGCGGCGCAAAGGCCGTTTAATGTAAGGAGAGAAAGTGAAGGGGGACAGTCAATCAAGATAACGTCGTAATCCGAGGCGACTGTTCGAAGGGCATCCCGAAGACGGTGCTCACGCCGCTCGATGGAAACGAGCTCGACCTCTGCCCCAGCAAGTTCTCGATTCGCGGGCAGAAGGTCGTAACCCGCAGGGCTACGAATAAGGCTGCTTTTTAAGTCCGACAAGCCCAACAAAACCGGATAAACCGACTGCTCCACCTCGGCCTTATCCACGCCGCTGCCCATCGTTGCATTACCCTGAGGGTCGAGGTCGACAAGGAGTGTTCGACAGTCAAGACTGGTTAATGAGGCGGCAAGGTTGACTGCGGTCGTGGTCTTACCGACACCACCCTTTTGATTTGCAATGCAGAAAACCTGCGCTAGCATGCGATTCCTTCCTTTGAAAGCCAGACCAAATGAGATGCCTCCTGGCCTGGCATGTAAACCGGCGTAATTCTTGAAAGTCGCACGCCCACCAACGGGTCCGTGTGAACATAATGATCTTTGGAAAGGCCGGTCACCCGATGAAGCTGGCCCGCTAAGTAAAGCCACATTCCTTTCGGAATAAGCAAATGCTGAGTCCAGTTAATGAAGTCACCTAAACTCGCAAAGGCGCGGCTCGACACAATTTGATAGGGCATGTCCGACTGAACCCGCCGAACGTCATCCTCAATAACAGCAACCCTCGAGTCGAGCTCAAGTTGGTGCACAACTCGACGTAAAAAGGCTGCTTTTTTGCCCACCTTTTCAACCAGGGTAATGTGAAGCAGAGGCCCCCCCATAATGGCCCAGGGAATGGCAGGCACCCCAGCACCCGAACCCACGTCCATTATTCGCAATGGATGGTCTGGCGAAGCATTATCAATAGGGTCTCTTGGAAAATGCCTAAAAGTTAAAACAGGCTCCACTAAGTGACGTCGGACCTGCTCTTGAAGGTCCCGTATTGCTGTTAGGTTGTGCACATGATTCCAGCTGCGAAGAGTCATTAAGAACTCGACCAGAGCCTGCCTGCATCCGGGCTCGAGCACATAACCCAGTTGACGATCAAGACCCACCCCGATGTCCTTGGCTTCGTCCTCGCGAGACATCGTCATCTGTTGCATGGGTTTAAGCGGCAAGACTTCCAGGATCTTTCAGCGGGTTTGCTCGATGTCGCTTGATGTAGACCAAAAGAATCGAAATGGCCGCGGGAGTAACCCCTGAAATGCGTGAGGCCTGATCAAGTGTTCGCGGTTGAATGGTCTGCAGTTTCTGAACCATTTCATTGGAAAGCCCAGCAAGCCCTTGGTAAACAAAATCATCAGGAATGGCTGTCTCAAGGAGCTGCTTCTGACGATCAACCTCCTGTTGCTGACGCGAAAGATAGCCCGAGTACTTAAGCTGAATAAGCACCTGTTCCAGCGCCGATGCAGAGGGAACGGGCTGCTCGCCACGTTGCAAGTAGGGCTCAATGGCCTCATAGCGGGTGGCGGGCCGCCTTAAAATATCCGCTGCTGACATACGCCCCACGGAGCCATAACCAGGATCATTCAAGGCAAGGGCCTGTAGATCCTTGGGCGAAATCATCGCCTGCTTTAAGTAAGCCAGCTCCGACTCGATGGACTGACGCTTTTCATTAAATTGACGCCACTGGTCATCGGAAAGCAGTCCGAGCGCCCTTGCCTGCTCGCAGAGCCGAAGGTCGGCATTGTCCTCACGAAGGCTTAATCGGTACTCCGCACGGCTTGTGAACATGCGATAAGGCTCCGTAACGCCCTGGGTTACGAGGTCATCAATAAGTACACCGAGGTACGACTCGTCTCGCCGTGGCACCCAGGCCTCTTGGTCGCGAAGACTTCGAACCGCATTCACAGCCGCTACCAGGCCTTGGGCAGCAGCCTCTTCATAACCGGTCGTTCCATTAATCTGGCCCGCGAAAAACAGGCCCTCAATGGCCTTGGTCTCAAGGCTGGGCTTAAGACCACGCGGGTCAAAAAAATCATACTCAATGGCATAGCCCGGGCGAAGAATATGCGCCTGTTCCAGCCCTTTAATGGAACGAACCAGCTGAAGCTGAACGTCATACGGCAGACTTGTAGAGATGCCGTTAGGGTAGATCTCATGAGTGGTAAGGCCCTCAGGCTCCAGATAAATCTGATGGCTTGGCCGCTGAGAAAACCGGTGAACCTTGTCCTCTATCGACGGACAATAGCGGGGGCCCACCCCTTCGATCACGCCCGAGAAAAGTGGGGATCGATCAAGACCCGCTCGAATGAGTGCATGCGTCTCTTCGTTGGTATGAGTCAGCCAACAAGGCCGTTGCTCAGGATGAAGATCTCGGGAGCCCCAAAAGGAAAAAACAGGCTCGGGTTCGTCCCCTGACTGCAGGGTCAGGCCCTCAAAGTTTATTGAGCGGCCATCAAGCCTTGGTGGCGTTCCCGTTTTGAGCCGGCCCTGACCGAGCCCAAGGTCCTTTAAACGATCGGAAAGTCGAAGAGATGCAGGTTCTCCCGCTCGCCCCGCCGAATAGTTGTCAAGACCAATATGGATCTTGCCGTTTAAAAAGGTGCCCGCCGTTAGAACAATTTTTGGTGCCTCGAACACAACCCCTGACTGTGTCCTTACACCCACCAGCCCATGAGCATCGAGAAGAATGTCATCCACGGCTTCCGCGAAAAGCCATAAATTGGGCTGGTTTTCTAGCCGACCGCGGATTGCCTTGCGATATAGAACCCGGTCCGCCTGGGCCCGGGTTGCACGAACCGCAGGGCCCTTCGACTGGTTCAGAGTTCGAAACTGAATGCCCGCCTCATCGGTTGCAATGGCCATCGCCCCGCCGCATGCATCAATCTCTTTAACGAGATGGCCCTTGCCAATCCCTCCGATCGATGGGTTACAGGACATCTGCCCGAGGCTGTCAAGGGAATGGGTCACAAGTAGGGTACGAGCGCCCATACGAGCAGAGGCCAATGCAGCCTCGGTGCCTGCATGCCCACCCCCAACAACAATAACTTCAAACCGCCCCGCAGCCATAAGACCAAAGGCTCCTGTCATTTTTTGATAAAACCCGGCGGTAGTGTTTCACGTGAAACCCCCAGACCACC
>JAURCW010000115.1 GCA_030828265.1 Burkholderiales bacterium
AGAGCGGCCGGCCGCTGCCGTCGTAGGTCGTGGTGGTGACGAGCGTCTGCGGGCCGTCGGGAGTCGTTACGGTCGTCGTCTCGGTGAATGGATGGGTTCGTTCCCGCCAAGGGCATGGTCACGACTCGCAAAGCTTTTCATTCAAAACTGGCGACAGCCTCTATGCAGCCTTTGAATGTCGCACAACCGATCAGCTTGTCGCCCTCAGCGCAACGGGCCGCGCTTACAGTGTTTCGGTGGCGTCTCTGCCCGGTTTTCGCGGGGATGGTTTACCGCTGACGTCGTTTTTCGAGCTTGATACGGGTGGACTGCTCACCCATTTTCTTGTCGCTCCGAGTCAGACCATGATTCTTTTGGCAAGCAGGCTCGGATACGGGTTCATGGCGAGATTTGACGCGCTCGTTGGCCGTAATCGCAGCGGGAAACAGTTTGTTAGCTTTGAGCAGGGTGACCGCCTTGCCGTCTTCAAGGTAATGGGGCCACATGCTGGAGCCTTGGCAGTTGTTACCGCGGCAAAGCGGCTGCTTGTCTTTGGACTCGATGAGTTTAAAGAGCTCGCAAACGGCGGGCGGGGAGTGCAGCTGGTTGACCTCGATGCGAAAGACGACTACGTTCTCGACGCTGATGTTATTTCCGAGAAAGGTATCGACCTTATCGGGCAGGGAAGGACGGGTAAACCGCAGCGATCAACCCTTAGCCGCGATACCTTGCTCGAGTATGTAGCGCATAGGGGTCGTAAAGGCAAGCGGCTTGACTTGCGAATGACCCTTGAACGTATTGAGCCCACTGGCCACACAGCAGGTTCTAATAACGAAGATTCCGCTTAAGGAAGTTCTTCCTCAGCATAATTGGGACTTAACGTGATTCACATTGTTTTGATGGTTATTAAGGCAGTATGGCGAGTCTTCAAGTTCCTTCTTTCCTTTGTCGAGCGACTTGGACGTTTTGCTGTCGGCTTACTGGTGTTGCCTTTTCTTGTGGCGGGACTTTTCTTTGCGATCTCCGGGCTTTTTGCACTTTTAGAGAAACCGTCTTCAGGACTCTCCTCTGCGCAGGTTGCTCAGGAGACTGTTCTGTTTCTTGAACTTAATGGCCGATTGGTTGAGCAGCTTGATTATCCGAAAGGCCCTTTTCTGCCCCGTCAGCTTTTGCAAGACGAGGACCAGGATATACAGGTTCGGGATATCGTTCGCCTCGTTGATGCCCTGGTAGACGACCCGCGAGTCGACGATATTGTGCTTAACTTATCAGGGTTCGAGGGGGGGAGCCTCGCATCCCTACGTGATGTGGGTCGGCAGCTGCAGCGCCTAAAGGATGCGGGTAAGACGGTTCTTGTCTGGGGCTTGTATTACGGTCAGGCTCAGTATTACTTGGCTGCACATGCCTCAAAGGTCTATCTGCATCCCAAGGGAATACTTGCTTTGGAAGGCATTGGTCAGCGACCATTTTATTTCGGTGCAGCATTAACTCGGCTGGGTATTGAGCCCAATTTGATTCGCGCAGGCGACTACAAAGATGCAGGCGAGCCCCTTGTGCGCGCGAACGCCTCAAAAGAAAGTCTTGCCGCAAGCCAGCGACTGCTTGACGACCTATGGCGTGTCTTTTCAGCCGATGTTGCAAAGTCCAGGGCGATTGAGCGCCAACAGATCGACGGTTTTATTAATAATCTTCCAAGACTTTCCGAGGGCCAGACATTTAACCCCGCTCAATACGCACTCAAGGCAGGGCTTGTGGATGCCTTACTCGCACCCGACGAGTTCGAGGCTCAGCTTGAGAAAACCAATCGGGTCGACGATGAGCTTAACGAAGTGATACAGATCCACTGGCTCGATTACTTGCAGCTGCAGCCTGAGAAACGCTTTAGGCAAGGCGTTGCCATTGTGGTTGCTCAGGGCGCTATCTTTGATGGCGAAGAATCGGTGGACGGGGTTGGTGGGCTTTCCACAGTCGCTCTTATACGAGAGGCACGCCGAAAGAAGGGAGTCAAAGCGCTGGTTATACGCATCGACTCGCCCGGAGGCAGTGTCGTTGGCTCAGAGCTTATTCGACGTGAAATCGAGGTCACTCGACAGATGGGCATACCGGTTGTGGCCTCTATGGCAGGAATGGCCGCCTCCGGTGGGTATTGGATTGCCGCTGGAGCCGATGCCATTGTTGCGGACGAGTCCACCATCACCGGCTCCATTGGTGTCTTTGCACTTTTTCCAACCGCCAATAAGGCTTTTGCGAAGCTTGATATCAATACCGACGGCTACACCACCCATTGGCTTCGTGGCGCTTACGATCCGCGAAGGCCCTTGGACCCCAGGCTTAAGGGTATCTTGCAGGCCTCGGTCAATCAGACCTATGACGACTTCATAGGCGAAGTCTCGCGTGCGAGGAAGCTTTCAAAGGAGCGTGTCGATCAGCTTGCCCAGGGGCAGGTCTGGACCGGGGGCCAGGCTCATCAACGTGGGCTGGTGGATCAGTTAGGTGGTCTTAAGGCTGCTGTTCGGCTGGCTGCCGAGAAGGCCGGTCTTGATGAGGGGTTTGACTTCGTTTACGTTGAGCCCTCCGAGCCCGTCTGGTCAGCTGTACTTTCAGAGGTCTTAAGGTCGGTCAAGGCAGTCGTCTTTCGCTCGCCCGAGTGGGGAAATCTGCAGCAATATTTGAACATCCAAGCATCGGATATGCGCTGGTTATCTGGGCTTTTAAGCCCGCATCCTATGCCCGGTCAGGCGTTTCAGGCTCATTGCCTGTGCTCGTCGAATCTTTTTTAGCTGGGCCTCCACGCAAGATCCGACTTTTTCTGACATCGGTCTTGAAAATTGGGAGACCCATCCCAAACTGAATTCACTAAGTTCGCACTTGTAAGGAGAGTCTTTCGTTATGTCTAAAGAGACCATGAGCTTTCAAACCGAGGTTAAGCAGCTGCTTCACCTCATGATTCATTCGCTTTACAGCAACCGTGACATTTTTTTAAGAGAACTTGTCTCCAACGCCTCAGATGCCTGCGACAAGCTGCGACTCGAGGCCTTGTCGAACGAAAAGCTCTTCGAAGAGGACCCCGAGCTAAGAATCACCGTGGGGTTTGACGCAAAGGCACGCACGGTCACAGTGACAGACAACGGCATTGGTATGAGCCGGGACGAGGTTATTGCCAACCTTGGCACCATCGCCCGATCAGGCACCAAGGAGTTTTTCGGTAAGCTTTCGGGCGATTCGGCCAAAGACTCGGCGCTTATTGGTCAGTTTGGGGTCGGCTTTTACTCGTCTTTTATTGTGGCGAATAAAGTCACTGTCGTAAGTCGACGGGCAGGACTTTCTACCAGTGAGGCTGTGCGTTGGGAGTCGGACGGCACGGGTGACTTTAGTGTCGAAGCCGTTGAGCATGCGCCACGTGGCACTCAAATTACCTTGCATCTTCGCGAGCCCGAGGGCGAGGGCGAGGACGCCAAGTCGCATGACGATCTTCTCTCACATTGGAAGCTCAAAGAGATACTCAAGCGCTACTCCGACCATATTGGATTGCCCATTCGAATGAAGAAACGCGATTGGGACGAAAAGAAAAAAGAGTATGTCGAGACGGACGACTGGGAGACCGTAAATCAGGCGTCAGCGCTCTGGACGCGGTCAAAGTCCGAGATTACCGAGGAGCAGTACAAGGAGTTTTACAAGAGCCTGGCCCATGGCCTTGATGACCCCTTGGCCTACACCCACAACCGTGTTGAGGGGCGCACCGAGTACACCCAACTGCTCTACGTTCCTTCAAAAGCACCGTTCGATCTTTATGATCGCCAAAGCCGGCATGGTCTTAAGCTTTACATCAAGCGCGTCTTCATCATGGACGATGCCGAGCAATTGCTTCCCAATTACCTGCGTTTCGTTCAAGGCGTCGTTGATTCATCCGACCTGCCTTTAAACGTCTCTCGAGAAATTCTGCAGGAAAGTCGAGATGTCCGAGCCATCCGTGAGGGCTGTGCAAAGCGAGTTCTTGGACTTCTCGAGGACATGGCGGCAAACCAAGCGGAGGACTATAAGACCTTCTGGAAAGAGTTCGGGCAGTGTCTGAAGGAGGGGTTTGGCGAAGACTTCGCAAACAAAGAGCGGCTTGCCAAGCTTGCTCGCTTTGTCTCAACGCAGTCAGCGGGTGATGAGCCTGATGTCTCCCTTGAGGCCTACACAGGTAGGATGAAGGACGGACAAGACAAGATTTATGTCATTACAGCAGACAGTCTTGCTGCTGCACGTAACAGTCCTCATCTCGAGATATTTAAGAAAAAGGGTATTGAGGTTCTTTTGCTCACCGATCGTATCGATGAATGGGTCCTGAACTTCTTAACTGAGTACGAAGACAAACCCATTCAGTCTGTTGCGAAGGGTAGCCTTGATCTCTCGAAGGTGAAGGACAACTCTTCGGATGCTGAGACGAAGAATGAAGAAAAGGCACGCGAAGAAGATCAGCGAGCGGCCAAGCCGGCCGTTGAGAAGGCGGCGAAGGTTCTTGCTGAGAAGGTCAAAGAAGTCCGGCTTAGCGAGCGGCTAACCGACTCCGCCTGTTG
>JAURCW010000156.1 GCA_030828265.1 Burkholderiales bacterium
AAGGTGGCGGAAATATAGGCGCCGTGGTCAAGGTCATTGACGTAAAGAGTCGTAATGTCACGGATTTTGGCATCGCGCAGACGCACCAGAAGCTCTTCGGTGATTTCGTCATTTGCTTTGGCAATGATTTCACCCGTCTCCTCATCCACCAGGTTCACAGCAATGATTCGGCCCAGCAGGTAGTCATCGGGAACCGAGACACGCTTAAGACCTGACTTCTCAATATCGCGAATATGCTTGGCGTTGATACGCTTGTCACGGGCAACTAAAACCGTGCCGTCCTTGTCCGTGATATCAAAGCGGGCTTGTTCGCCTTTTAAACGCTCGGGAACAAGTTCCATCTGAGCACCATCGGGCATAAGCGCAAAGTGGTCAAAACTGAAGAAGTTCGCCAGTATCTGCTCGGGCGAGAGGCCAAGCGCTTTCATGAGGATGGTGACGGGCATCTTACGGCGACGGTCGACCCGGAAGTAAAGAATATCTTTGGGGTCAAATTCGAAGTCGAGCCAGGAGCCGCGATAAGGAATAATTCGGGCCGAGAACAAGAGCTTGCCCGAGCTATGGGTCTTGCCGCGGTCATGCTCAAAAAATACGCCAGGCGAGCGGTGAAGCTGGCTCACAATGACACGCTCGGTCCCGTTAATAACGAAGGAGCCGGTGTCGGTCATAAGAGGCATCTCGCCCATGTAGGCCTCGTTCTCGCGGGCCTCCTTAATGGTGGGCTTTGCGGCCTCTCGGTCCATGATGACAAGCCTTACGCGGGCTCGCAGGGGAGCCGCGTAAGTGAGACCTCGCTGCTGACACTCTTTGACATCAAAGGCAGGCTTACCAAGCTGATAGTTAACGAACTCAAGCTTGGCAAAACCGTTATGGCTAACAATTGGGAATATGGAGCTAAAGGCGGCCTGCAGACCGTCGGTGTCACGCTTATCGGGCGCGATCTCGGCCTGTAAAAACTGGCGATAGGACTGAATCTGGGTCTCGAGAAGGTAAGGCACCTGCAAAACAGGCGGGCGCTTGGCAAAGCTCTTGCGAATACGCTTCTTTTCAGTGAAGTTGTAGGCCATGAAGGCTCCTTGAGGTCTGAAAAAACACGGGGTCCATCACAAACATCGACAAATTAGGTCCAACCGATGCACGACCTTTAACAGGCTATGCGTAGTAGGGCTTTGCCATACCGGCTCATGGATGCAAAAGACTGCGAGAGCTCGGCATGGCAAAGCCGGCCACTGGTTACAAACCAGCGGCCAGACCGCCTGGTTTACTGCATCTCAACCTTGGCACCAGCCTCTTCGAGCTGCTTCTTCAGGGCCTCAGCATCGGCCTTTGAGATTCCCTCTTTAATGGGCTTGGGTGCACCGTCTACGAGGTCCTTGGCTTCCTTCAGCCCAAGGCCAGTGGCGGCCCGTACAACCTTAATGACCTCAACTTTCTTGTCACCGGCGGCAGCAAGAATGACGTTGAATTCGGTCTTCTCTTCTGCGGCAGCAGCGCCACCACCACCGGCAGCAGGCGCAGCGGCAACAGCCACTGCGGCAGCGGCGGCCGATACACCAAACTTCTCTTCCATCATCTTGATGAGTTCAGAGAGGTCGAGAACGCTCATTGAGCCAACGGCATCGAGGATTTCTTCTTTTGACATAGCCATCTTTAGTTACTCCATTTCATTACGTTTAAGTTGTTTGCATTGGATTCAAGACACTTAGTCGTCCGTCTAGGCAGAGGGTTGTAGGCCGCAAAGAGCCAACAGCCCACTAAGCCTCCTGCGCAGCGCGCTGATCGCGCACGGCGGCAAGGGTACGAACGAAGGTGCCAGGAACCTGGTTGAGGGTCTGAACGAAGGTCGTAACAGGCGCCTGCATCGTGCCAAGAAGCTTCGAGAGAAGCTCCTCTTTTGACGGCAACGAGGCGAGTGCCTTTACACCGGCCGCATCAAGCAGGGAATTGGGAAGGCTGCCACCCTTAATGACTAGGGTGTCGTTGGTCTTCGCAAAATCGCACATGACGCGAGCCGCCGCGACAGGATCAACCGAAATGCCGTAAATAAGCGGGCCAACCAGCTGGTCGGTTAACTTATCGAACGGGGTGCCTGCGATGGAACGTCGCACCAGAGTGTTCTTAAGAACACGAAGGTAGACGTCTGCCGCACGCGCCTGTCGTCGCAGTTCGGTGATCTTGGCAACGTCCAGACCACGGTACTCCGCCACCACTACCGACTGAGCCTTGGCCAGTTCAGCCGAGACGTTGTCGATAACAGCAGCTTTTGCAGCGCGGTTTAGTGCCACAGCTCACTCCTTAAAATGCCTTGGGCTGTAAACCCTTGGCGGTTAAAACCGGCGACCTAGCGAACAACGGAGCAAACAAAACAACCTAAACTCGTGTTCTTCGGGACCGCCATCTCGGTTGGGACCAGCAGAACTGCCGGACATTAAGATGAACAAAGCCTAAAAGTTCATCCCCAACGGTCTTTGACAACCCGCCTGTGCTGCCTAGACCCATGAGGGCCCGGGCAACAAAGGCGGCCCAAAGTCTGTTACCCCTGCTGCGCCTGCAACAGGTTTTGTGTATCGACGCGAATGCCAGGGCCCATGGTTGTCGAGATAGCAACCTTGCGCAGGTAGACCCCCTTGGACGACGATGGTTTGGCGCGATTAAGAGCCTCAATAAGAGCAACGAGGTTAGTCTTAAGCGCAGCCACATCGAAGCTTGCCTGGCCGATGGTGCAGTGAATGATTCCAGCCTTGTCGGTTCGATACTGAACCTGACCTGCCTTAGCATTCTTCACTGCCTGCACGACATCGGGCGTTACCGTACCCACCTTGGGGTTTGGCATAAGCCCTCGCGGACCAAGGATCTGGCCAAGCTGGCCTACCAGGCGCATGGCATCAGGCGACGCAATAACCACATCGAAGTCCATGACCCCGGCCTTGATGCTTTCGGCAAGGTCTTCCATGCCAACTTTTTCAGCGCCTGCGGCCTTGGCCTGTTCGGCTTTCTCACCCTGAGCAAAGACAGCAACGCGCGCGGTCTTGCCCGTACCCGAGGGAAGGACAATGGAGCCACGAACGATCTGGTCAGATTTTTTTGCGTCAACACCAAGCTGAACAGCCACATCGACCGACTCGGTGAATTTGGCCGTTGCACAGTCTTTGGCGAGCGCCAAGGCCTCGTCTGCGGGATAGTGCTTGGCTCGGTCGACCTTGGACCGAATGGCCTGGGTGCGTTTTGCGAGTTTTGCCATTTTAGAGACCCTCCACCGTGATACCCATGCTTCGGGCGCTGCCTGCAATGGTCATGACGGCCGCCTTAAGATCGGCCGCCGTAAGGTCAGGCTGCTTGAGTTTCGCAATTTCCTCGCACTGAGCCATTGTGATGGAACCCACCTTGTCGGAATGAGGCTTGGGCGAACCCT
>JAURCW010000130.1 GCA_030828265.1 Burkholderiales bacterium
GGGTCATTGGCTGACCGTTCAGGCCCCTTGGGAAATGACTGCGGCCCTTGGTCGAGAAGGGGGTCGCTGGGCACCTGGATTCCTAGTCTTGTCGAACTGCAAGACCCACTCGACCCAGGCCTGCAGCTTGAAGGCTATTAAGGGCCTGAACGACGGTGTCGTAAGGCACCTCGCGCTCGGCAAGAATAATGACGGGGCTGTCTGGCGCTGGGGCAAGGGCCCGCACGGCCTCCGCAAGCTCAGATCGACTGACTCGCGTTTCCTCAGCGCCTTGTTGCCTTAATCGCACTCCGTGACTGCCGTCTCGGCGAACGGTGACCTCAATGGCGGCTACGGGGTTCTTCGACGACTGACCAACCCGAGGCAGGTCGATGGTGCCTGTGACAATCATGGGCGCTGTCACCATAAAAATAATAAGCAGTACCAGTGTGACATCGATGTAGGGAACAACGTTGATTTCGCTAAGGGCACGACGACTTCGGCGCAGCCCAAAGCCTCGGCCCGACGATGCCCCTGGGCCTGCCATTAATTGGCCTGCCTTTGCAAAATATTGGCAAACTCGTCGGTGAAGTTTTCAAACCTTAGGGCAAGCTTGTCGACGCTGGTGGCAAACCGGTTGTAGGCGATGACCGCAGGAATGGCCGCAAAAAGACCAATGGCGGTGGCCACAAGAGCCTCCGCAATGCCAGGGGCCACGCTTGCCAGTGTGGCCTGTTGAATATTCGCCAGCCCTGTGAAGGCATGCATGATGCCCCAGACCGTTCCGAATAGACCGATGTAGGGCGAGACCGACCCCACAGAGGCCAAAAACGGCAGGCTTTCCTCCAGGGCATTGATCTCGCGTTGGGCGCTTGCCCGCATGGCCCTTTGGGCACTTTCAACCATTTCTGTGGCAGAGGCCTTACCCGCTTGGCGGTGTTTTAGAAATTCCCGCATGCCCGCCTCAAAAATGCGAGCGGCGCTTCCGGGCACCTGGCCAAGCTCGACGGTTTTAAATAGGGCCATTAGGTCCCCTCCCGACCAGAACTGTCGCTCGAAGGATTCTGCCTGACGCACTGTACGGCCAAGGACCTGGACTTTTTTAAGCATGATGGCCCAGGACATCACCGAGACCAGAATCAAAATAACAACAACAGCCTGCACAGGAATGGTGGCCTGAAGCATGAGGGCAACGACGTTGAAGTCTGGGGCGGATGATGCAATTTCAGGAGTCATGGGCAAAGGGCTTGAAGGGGTTTAGGTGTTATTAAAAAGAGACGGGCTCGTGGTGGTGGGCGGAACCTGCCCAAAATGGGACCAGGCGGCGGCCGTGGCCTGCCGACCGCGCGGCGTTCGTTGCAAAAAGCCTTGTTGAATCAGAAAGGGCTCAATCACATCTTCGATGGTTTCTCGGTCCTCGCCGATGGCAGCAGCCAGATTCTCAATACCAACGGGACCTCCCTGAAACTTGTCGATGATGGTCTGCAGAAGTCGTTGGTCCATCAGGTCAAAGCCCTGGTTATCTA
Organism: Burkholderiales bacterium; assembly: GCA_030828265.1. GTDB lineage: Bacteria > Pseudomonadota > Gammaproteobacteria > Burkholderiales > Burkholderiaceae_A > Hahnella. The sequence goes on from JAURCW010000130.1 coordinate 1,506, forward strand.
CTTCCAAGAGGCTAAGTGCAGCCTGCGCCACTGCAGCGGTAATTTCACCATTGGCCCGCACCTGGGCGTAGTCACGTACTCGGCGTAAAAGTCGATTGGCTATTCGGGGCGTCCCACGAGAGCGCCTGGCAATTTCATGGGCGCCGTCTTCGGTAATGGCCGCCTGCAAAAGGCCTGCGGAGCGATGAACAATAACGGCCATATCAGGGACCGAGTAGAACTCAAGCCTGCCAACGATTCCAAAGCGATCGCGCAAGGGCCCGGTGAGCATGCCTGCGCGCGTGGTGGCACCCACAAGAGTGAAGGGAGGCAGATCAAGCTTAATGGAACGGGCCGCCGGCCCTTCACCGATCATGATGTCGAGCTTAAAGTCTTCAAGGGCCGGGTAAAGAATTTCTTCCACCACGGGGCTCAGTCGATGAATCTCATCGATGAAAAGAATGTCGTTGGCCTCAAGGTTGGTAAGCATGGCGGCCAGGTCGCCGGCCCTTTCAATGACGGGCCCAGACGTCTGACGAAGCTGCACGCCCATCTCATGGGCAAGAATATGGGCGAGCGTTGTCTTGCCAAGGCCGGGCGGGCCAAAAAGCAGAACATGATCGAGCGAGTCGCCCCTTTGGCGCGCGGCCTGGATGAAGATGTCGAGCTGGTCCTTGACCTTGGGCTGCCCAATGTAGTCTCCAAGGGTCTTTGGCCGAAGCGCTCGTTCGATGGTTTCTTCGGCGGGGCCCGCAGCCTGCGCATTGACCAGGCGTCCATCGGAATCCGCGGAGAGGGCCGCAATGGACGGGGCAGCAACAGGTCTGTTGGTCGGACCCTTTGGCGCAACAATGGCGTCGTGCTCAATCATGCCAACCAGTGTAACCCGAGGGGCTAGCGGGCTAACACCTTCAAAGCCTGACGAATGCCCTCGGAAAGGTCCTCAAGAGGCCCGAGCTGTCGAAGGGCCTGTTGAATTTCTTTGTCGCTGTAGCCCAGGGCCTGCAGGGCATGACCCACCTCAAGGTTGAGCACCGACGATTCACCTGGCGAGCTTGAAAGGCTGGCCCCGGGCAGCGTCTCAGCAAGGCGCCCTTTAAGCTCTAAAAGCATACGTTCTGCGGTTTTCTTGCCAATGCCCGGCACTCGGACCAGGCCCGAGACATCCTGCATGCCAATGGCGGCAACCAATTGATCCACACTGAGCCCCGAGAGCACTGCTAGGGCGATGCGGGGACCAACACCCGAGACCTTAATAAGTTCACGAAAGGCTTGACGCTCGGCCTGTGTAAGAAAACCGTAAAGAAGCTGAGCATCTTCTCGTACAACAAAATGGGTAAGAAGTTTGACTGGCTGGCCCACGTCGGGCAGGCTGAAATAGCTGCTCATGGGAAGGTCAAGGCTGTAGCCAACCCCGTGGGCATCGACAACGATGCTAGGGGGTGTCTTCTCAACTAAGAGACCGGAGAGCTGAGCAATCATGGGCTTTGAGCATGCCAGAAGGCAAGCGCGCATGCCAGGGCATCGGCGGCATCGGGATTGGGCGTGGCCTGAAGCTTCAGCAACTGGCAGACCATATGGGCCACCTGAGCCTTGTCGGCTCGGCCTGTTCCTACGATCGATTGCTTGACTTTTAAAGGCGTGATCTCGTGGACATCAATGCCTTGGGCGGCAAGCGCAGCAATGGACACGCCCCGCGCCTGGCCAAGGGACAGGGTGGACTTTGGGTTTACATTAACAAAGACGCGCTCAATGACAGCGCAGTCCGGCCGAAGCTCGGCGAGCAGCTGTCGCATCTCCGTGTAGAGCTCCGTCAGTCGCTGGGGCTCGCTTCCCGTGGGTACTGGACGAATGACCCCGCTTGCAAGGTAGACAGCCTGGCCTGCGGCACGGGAGGCTCCGGTTTCAATCAGCCCAAAGCCGGTTCGGCGCAGGCCCGGGTCAATACCAAGCAGCCGCATGCTTAGAGGCCAGCCTTAATGTCGGAAATGTCGAACCCCAGTTAAGACCATGGCGAGCCCCCGCTCGTTGGCAGCCGCAATGACCTCGTCGTCTCGCACGGACCCCCCCGGCTGAATAACCGCCACAGCCCCCGCATCGGCCACGACATCCAGTCCATCGCGAAAGGGGAAAAAGGCATCGGAGGCCACCACCGTCCCTTCAAGACTAAGGCCCGCATGCCCCGCCTTAATGGAGGCAATGCGGGCTGAATCGAGTCGACTCATCTGGCCAGCACCTACGCCCATGGTCATGCTGTCTTTGCAAAAAACAATGGCATTGCTCTTCACCCAGGTCGCGACCTTCCAGGCAAAAAGGAGGTCTTTGAGCTGCTGCTCGCTTGGTGTCTTCTGGGTCACGCATCGAAGATCGGAAGCTACAAGCCTGTTCCAGTCGGGGGTCTGAACCAGCAGCCCCCCGGTCACGCGTTTAAGGTCGAGGCCCTGGGTCAGACCCGCCTCGGTGCCTAAAGGAACCTTAAGCAGCCTTAAATTGGCCTTCTTCGCAAAAACGCTCAGGGCGGCCTCGGTGTAACCGGGAGCAAGAATAACCTCGGCAAATTGCTGACCAATGGCCAGGGCGCAGTCTTCGTCAATCTCGGTGTTAAAGGCCAAGATGCCTCCAAAGGCGGAGGTGGGGTCCGTTTTGAAGGCCTTCTCGTA
>JAURCW010000110.1 GCA_030828265.1 Burkholderiales bacterium
CGAGGCCTCAAGACCCAAGGTCTCCGCAAGCAATCGGGTCCGGCCTTGCGCCCCACCCTGCTCCTGAGCGCGTCGCGTCAGGGCTAGCCTGGCATTGTCCTCGGCAAGCTGCAGCCAGTCACGGCGCTTACCCTGCGGTGCATACAACGCCTTCAGACCACCCGGTCTATCGGTAAACCAGTCTTCAATCATGGGCACCGCCGTGCCTCGGTTCACAATCAGCGTCGCCACAGGCGAGGCCTGATCATCAAGATAGTGCTGGCTTATAAAGCTTACAAGGGCCTCATCCATCAGCTCATCAAGACTCGATAAGTCGGCTAACTCCTCCGTCAGTGTTGACGTTTCGGCAAGCTGCCGAGGCGTCATGCCTGCCAGAGAAGAAAAGTATGGCCGATCACCTAAATGCCTTCCTCCCCTCACCATGGCAAGGTTCACCACCACACGAATGCCGTCACTTGCAACCGCCGCAATATCGCAGTCAAGCGCAGTGTCGGCCTCCATGGAATGCTGCTGCAAAACCCTTGAGAGTGCGCCAATCTGATCGCGGTAAACGGCGGCGGACTCGTAATGCATGGCATCTGCTGCAGCCTGCATGTCGGCCTCGAGCTCCGAAAGAACCCCTTGGTGTTCCCCACCAAGAAAGGCTAAGGCACGCTTGACGTCTCTGGTGTAGCCCTCATCGGGAATAAGCCCCACACAGGGCGCACTGCAACGCTGAATCTGGTGCAAAAGGCAAGGCCGAGAACGATTGGAAAGGACATTGTCGGTGCAGTTACGCAGCCGAAAGACACGCTGAAGAATTTGAATGCTTTCCTTCACAGCCCATGCGTTCGGAAACGGTCCGAAGTAATGCGCCTGCTTATCCACCGCACCCCGGTAATAAGAGATCCGGGGATACCGATGCCGACTCAGGCGAAGGTAGGGGTAGGACTTGTCATCACGAAAAAGAATGTTGTAGCGCGGCGACTGGGTTTTTATAAGATTGCTTTCAAGCAGCAGGGCCTCAGCCTCAGAGCGCACCGTGGTCACTTCAAGCCGCACAATTTGCGCCACCATGTGGCCAATGCGCGGGCTCAGGCCCGTCTTCTGAAAATAAGAGCTCACTCTCTTCTTGAGATCTTTCGCCTTGCCAACATAAAGCAGGCTCTCGCTAGCATCGTAGAACCGGTAAACCCCAGGTAAGCCGGGCAGGCTTGCCACCGACTCTCGAAGGGCCCGGCTTATGGACGCCTTGGCCTCATCGGACTCTTCTTTACTCATGCCTCTTCCCGCTGCTGATTTAGCAAACCCTTCGCAAGACCCACAGCCTGGCTGAACATGGCCTCGGTAATACGCCCCGTATTGAGGTTGTAGCGACTCGGATGGTAACTATCAACAAGCCAGACATCACCCACCTGGTGACAGGCTGCGTGCGCAAATTTAAATAAGACGGGTCGAAGTCCAAGCTGTGCAAGAGGCAATGCACGCAGGACAGCATCGTGGGCAATGGCCCCCAGGCACAAGACAACCTTAGGCCTGAGTTGAAGGAGTTCCTGGCTTAGGTAGGCGAGACAGTGACGAACTTCGGCTGGGCTGGGCTTATTCTGGGGAGGCAGGCACTTCACCGCATTGGTGATTCGGCAATTATGCATCACAAGACCATCCTTTGAACTCACCGAGCGGGCCTTGGAACCAAAACCGTGTCTGTGCAAGGTTCCGTACAACAGATCGCTACAGGCGTCCCCCGTAAATGGCCGACCCGTTGCATTCGCACCATGCATTCCTGGCGCAAGTCCAAGTACCAAGAGCTCTGCACAGTCATCACCAAAAGGTGGCACGGGCTTGCAAAAGTACGACGGATGCTTGGCCTTAACCTCCTTTAAAAAACCTGCAAGTCGTGGGCAACGCTGACAATTGGCGTCGTAGACGGCCCCAGCCGCACCGACAGTTCCGCAACCAAGGCTCGTCTCTGGAGGATCAGCCTTCAACAAGCAACCCCGACGAACTAAATCGACCGAGGCCGCAATCGCGCTAAAGAACGACGACCAGGATCGGTTAGAAATGCAGGAATTCGCGCGGGAACGCTATCGAGCGCTCTGACAGAAAGGTCGGGCCTGTTGCATATCAGTGTGGCGTCGCAGCCTGCTGCAAAGGCTGCCTCGCAACGATCGGCAATATCCTCAAATACTGCAGCGCCAGCCATCGATAGATCGTCACTAATAACGACACCTTCAAAACCAAGCTGCCCTTTGAGAATATCGGTTACCCAGATACGAGAAAATCCAGCGGGCAGATGGTCGACCTGCGGGTACACCACATGGGCCGGCATCACCGACTGCAGTAAGGCCCGCTCAAAGCGCCCTCGCCCGAGCCGCGCGTAGGGCCAGGCATCGTCTTGCAAAATGACATCCAGCGGGCGATCGTCAACCGGCAGGGCGTAGTGCGAGTCGGCCTCTGCCCAACCATGCCCAGGGAAATGCTTGCCACAGGTTCGAAAGCCAGCCATGGCAAGGCCCTGAGCCATAGCCGCCGCCAACATGGATACGAAGGCTGGCTCCCGGTGAAAGGACCGGTCACCAATAACCTCGCTGCGCCCATAGTCGAGATCGAGCACCGGCGTGTAACTAAAATCAACGCCAACCGCTTTTAACTCAAAGGCAAGGTCTGCACCGGCCGCCCGGGCCTCAGAAAGGGCTAGTTCCAGCGCGGCACAGTCGGTGGCCTCAGGGCCTGAGGAGCGCTTGGCACCCGACAATTGCGGAAGTCGCTCGCCAAGACTGCGAAAAGATGGAAGCTTCGTGAAGCCCTCTCGAAACCGCTGAATACGCCCACCCTCATGGTCCACTGTAATCAGAAGCGGATTGCCAGGCCGAACCGCGTGAATAGCGGCAGTGAGTGCCTTTAGTTGCGCCATGTCATTAAAATTGCGTGAGAATAAAATCACGCCCCCAACCCAAGGGTGCTCCAGACGGTTTTTTTCTTCGGGGCTTAGCTCGAAACCCTCGACGTCAATGATGAATGGTCCTGTCATGGTTACTCGTCCTTGGTATACCTAGGCTGCGCAGCCCGCATTCGATTCAACAATCGCCAGTGCAATCGCCGCGTCCTGCTCATCGGACAGCGACACATTCACCCTTAGCTGCCTACTGCTTACCCAATCGGCAAGCGCCTTGTGAAAAACAGGGTGTGGCGCACCCTTCGCATCATTAAGAACTTCAAGGCTATGAAGACTCATGGGATAGGCAAGCCCTACCCCTAGGGCCTTACCCACAGCTTCTTTCGCTGCAAAACGTTTTGCGAGATACGAGATCGCCCTGCTACGACCTGCTGAGCCACGACCGAGCCGCTCTTGAAAAACAAGCCGCTCTTGCTGACCGAGCACACGCTCGGCAAAGCGTGCACCCCAGCGTTCATAAATTTGGTCAACCCGACCAATTAGCACGCGATCGATTCCAACACCAAGAATCACGGTGTACTAACCTCACGCATCAAACGCTTCATCTCTTTAACCGCCTCACGCATTCCGAAAAAAACTGCCCTAGAAACGATGGCATGACCAATATGCAGCTCGCGCACACCCGAAATCGCCGCAACAGGTTGAACATTGAAATAGTTAAGGGCATGACCTGCATTAAACCGCATGCCAAGTGACTGTGTAAGCTCACCCGCCTCGCGAATGCGGTCGAGCTCCTTTTGAACAGCCGGCTTATCAACATCCCGGCCTTGCTGATAAAAGACCTCGGCGTAAGGGCCGGTGTGAATCTCACAGACCTCAATACCCATGGCATGGGCATGACGAATTTGGTTCATATCGGCATCAAGAAAAGCACTCACTGTAATGCCCTTGGACTTAAGTCGATCAACGGCCGACTGGACAACCGACGCGTTGGCAATAAGGTCGAGCCCTCCCTCGGTTGTAATCTCTTGGCGACCCTCAGGCACGAGCATGGCCATCTCTGGGCGAATATCAAGGGCGATGGCCACCATCTCGTCGGTGGCTGCCATTTCAAGGTTGAGCTTGATCTGAGTCAGGTCACGCAGACGTTCAACATCAAAGAGTTGAATATGCCGTCGATCTTCACGCAGGTGAACCGTAATACCATCAGCACCCCCTAGATGGGCCTCAACAGCGGCCCATACAGGGTCAGGGTCCACGGTTCGACGAGCCTGCCGCAGGGTGGCCACATGGTCAATATTGACACCTAGCTCAATCATGAAATCACTCCGTCTCTTAAATAATGGAGATCAACGGCGGCCTCTCTTGAGAACAGCGGTACTGAGCCCAGTTGATGCACAAGCAAAAGCCTCAGTGCGCGCTTGACGGCTGAATTTGACTTTAGTCCATCGCGCAGGCAGTCTTGAAGTTCGCTGTAGGCATCGTACCTTGCCAACGTTTCTAGCGTCTCTTTGTCAAGCAGAACACCCTGCTCCGGCTCACTGGCTGAAAGACCAATGGGCTCACCAGGCGCCAATTGGAAGTGCAGCGCCGTTGAGTCATCGAGGCCCGCAGTGAAGTCTGGCGCAATGCCCAAGCCCCGAAGCAGCCGACATTCAAACCAACGCAGGCAGACTTCGGTTGTAGGCGCGGGCCCGCTTAGATGATCGAGCACCATCTCGTAGGCCAGAAAAAGGTCGGAATGTGGGTCTTGTCGCTGAAGCAGCCGCAGTAAGAGCTCGTTTACGTAAAAGCCCGCCATAAGGCTCGCGCCCGAAGGCATTCCACAGCCTTGCGTGCCAAGCCATTC
>JAURCW010000137.1 GCA_030828265.1 Burkholderiales bacterium
CGACTATGAACAACGCAGAACTTGAACAAATGGCCTTGCAGTGGTGGCAGGCTGGTAGTGCCGAATGACACGAGCAGCCTGAGGCTACTATTACGAAAGTCATGACTGGTCTTTCTGCAACCTTCCTCATTTCTTACCTTCTGGGCTCGGTCTCGTTTGCCATTTTGGTTAGTCGGCTTCGGGGCCTAAGTGACCCCCGAAGCTATGGCTCCGGCAACCCCGGGGCAACCAATATGCTGCGCACAGGGGATAGGCGTGCGGCCGCCTTAACCCTTCTTGGGGACGCGGCCAAGGGATGGCTGGCCATCATGGTGTTTCACAGCGTCTTATTGCCGGGCGCAGTCACCTTGGAAGAGGCCAATGATTGGCTGGCTGTGGCGGCCATTGCAGTCTTCCTCGGGCACCTTTTCCCTGTTTTCTTCCAGTTTAAGGGGGGTAAGGGTGTGGCAACGGCCCTGGGTGTTTTGCTGGGGCTATCGCCTTTGCTTGGGCTCGCCAGCCTTGCCGTCTGGCTGGTGGTGTTTGGGCTCACCCGAATTTCCTCGCTATCGGCGCTGTCGGCCGCGCTGGCGGCGCCCCTTTTACCCCTGTTTGGCGTGGGCTACGGCTCGCTTATTCAGACCCCCGAATCGCATGAGCTGACCCTAACTTTTTCCGACTCGGTCTGGTGGGCCATTGTTGCCATGAGCGTTTTGCTTCTTGCTCGTCATCGACGCAACTTTCAGGACCTTCTTCAGGGAAAAGAAAAGCCTGTTTTTTCCGACCAAGACTCGGGCTGAGCGCTGATCTAACAGAGCTCTTCAAGGGGCCAGCGCGGTCGAACCTGCATGCCCTTAAGTGGGCTAGTCAGGTCTTGGATCAATGCGTCGGTCGTTTGCTCGCGACCGGAGTGATGCAGGCCATGAAGGCTACGAAGCCCAGCAGCCCAGGCAATCATCACACCATTGTCCGTGCAGAGTGCGGGCGGGGGAAAGAAGACCTGAGCCGATCTTTTGTCTGCGGCCTGAAGCAGCTGCCTACGCATTGCTTTGTTGGCGCTAACGCCGCCCGAGACAACCAGTCGTGAATGCCCTGTCTGATCAAGGGCTGCCATAGACTTCTCGCAAAGCAGCTCAACAATAGCCGCTTGAACTTCAGCGGCGAGATCCGCCCGCGTTTGAATGGAATCATCATCGTCCCTTAAAAGCGCCTGCGTGCCCCCGAGCTTTTGAACCTGAGTGAGTACAGCGGTTTTTAGGCCAGCAAAACTAAGGTCAAGTCCCTGCTTTTTGAGAAGAGGTCGTGGCAAGCGAAACCGTCCAGGAACCCCGTCCTCTGCAAGCCTCGCGACGGCGGGGCCTCCCGGGTAGCCAAGCCCAAGCAGCTGTGCCGATTTATCAAAAGCCTCGCCTGCCGCATCGTCAATCGTTTCTCCAAGAAGTTTGTACTCACCAATTCCGGTTACTTCAAGAAACTGCGAGTGGCCACCCGAGACCAAAAGGGCAACGAAGGGAAAGTCGGGTGTTGCCGGCTCCGCCTGGCTCGGCTGCTGAGGCTGCTCCGATTGTCCCGAGGGCAGCAAACTCTCGCCCTCACCCAAACGAAGCAAGGGCGATAACAAATGCCCTTCCAGATGGTGGACAGGGTAAACCGGTTTGCCTAATGCCAGACCGAGCCCGTGAGCGAAGCTAGTACCCACCCACAAGGCTCCAGCCAGCCCAGGGCCCTGGGTCACCCCAATGCTGTGAATGTCGCGCAGATCAACCTGAGCCTGGCGCAGACACTCGTCAAGTAAAGGCAGAATACGCACCATGTGGTCGCGTGAGGCAAGCTCCGGGACCACCCCACCGTAGCGTTCGTGCATCTCGGTCTGAGAGTGCAGGGCCTGGCCCAAGAGCCTTGCCCGGCATCCTTGGCCTGGTCTCTTTGTCTGGTCCGGGATAAGCTCAAGCAACGCCAAGCCCGTCTCATCGCAGGAGGTTTCTATACCTAAAACGCGCATCTTTGCTTGCTTTGCTTCCCAGGCTTCGACATAATCACCGATTCTACTTTTTTCACACCTAGAAACTACTTTTTATGCCAGTCGTTCGAGTTAAAGAAAATGAGCCCTTTGAGGCTGCCATGCGGCGCTTTAAGCGCACCATTGAAAAAATCGGCCTGCTCACCGAGCTGCGTGCGCGTGAGTTCTACGAAAAGCCTACCGCTGAGCGTAAGCGCAAAAAGGCGGCTGCTGTGAAGCGTCATTACAAGCGTGTTCGCAGCCAAATGCTTCCTGCCCGCAAGTACTAGTTGATTTTGTAAGGGCGAGCCCAAGGCTCCCCAAAGGAAGTCATCACGTAGTTCAACGGAGGGGCCCGATTAGCCGCAGCCCCTGCTCTAAAGTCTTAAAAGAGTCTAAGCACGAACGATCGTGCACTCGGTTTGCGACCGGGCATCGCATAATGCAGTCATGATTCCTCCGTCGTTTATTGACGACCTGCTTCAGCGGGTTGATGTGGCTGATGTCGTTGGTCAGTATGTCAGCCTCAAAAAATCGGGCGCCAATTACAGTGGGCTTTGTCCCTTTCATACCGAAAAGTCGCCCTCCTTCACCGTAAGTCCCACCAAGCAGTTTTATCACTGTTTTGGCTGCGGAGCCCATGGAACAGCGGTCGGCTTTCTAATGGAGCATCTTGGCCTAAGCTTTCCCCAGGCGGTCGAAGAGCTTGCTAACCGTGTTGGGCTTCAAGTTCCCCAAGAGGTCAACAGCGCGAATGCTCAGGCGGACAGCAGCGACCGCCAGGCCAAGTCAGATTTAAAGTCCCGACTGCATTCGCACCTTCTCGAAGCTGCCCGCTACTACCAGCGACGTTTAAAAGACAGCCCCCAGGCCATTGACTATTTAAAGGGTCGCGGCATCTCGGGTGAGACCGCCAAACGCTTTCATATTGGCTATGCCCCGGCAGGCTGGCAGGGTTTGCAGTCGGTGTTTTCCGACTACAGCAGCCCTGAGCTTGAGCAGGCAGGGCTTGTCATTGCGGGGCAGGGAGAATCGGCTGAGGGCCAGGTAGTGGAGGCCAAGCGCTATGACCGTTTTCGAAACCGCATTATGTTTCCCATCCTCAGCCCCCGCGGGGAGGTCATTGGATTCGGTGCGCGGGCGATGGGCGATGAACAACCCAAATACCTTAATTCCCCCGAAACGCCGGTTTTCTCAAAAGGCAGCGGGCTCTACGGTCTCTATGAGGCGCGGGCTGCCATTCGCGATGCGGGCGAAGTCTGGGTGGTTGAGGGCTACATGGACGTGGTGATGTTGTCCCAGTTTGGCCTTGGTCAGACGGTGGCCACCCTAGGCACCGCCACCACGGAAGAGCACCTTCGGCTTTTGTCACGCCAGTCCGGCCGGCTCGTTTTTATGTTTGATGGCGATACGGCAGGCCGCAAGGCCGCCGCACGGGCCCTTGAGACAAGCCTTGCCTTTGCTAGCGAAAAGTTTCAAATACGATTCGCCTTTTTGCCGCAGGGCCATGACCCCGACAGTCTTGTTCGTCAGAAGGGTAAGGAGGCTGTTGAAGAGGCCGCTCGCTCGGCCACGGCGCTCTCGGAGTTTGTGTTGCAGCATGCCGCAGATGACCAAGACTTAAGACTGGCTGAAGGCCGCGCTGCCGCTGCCGCCCAAGTACGACGGCTGTTTGCCCTGATGCCCAATTCTGAATTGAAGCGGCAGATTCTCTTGCAAGCCTGCCAGCGTTTTCAGGTGGACCCCTCAAGCCTCGGGGTCGCCTCGGCGCGGTCGAATCAGACGAGCCTAAGGCCCAAGTCTCGGCAAGGGCGCCCGACTTCAGGGGGTGCGATCGCAGGGCTGCCTGCAAGTGCGACGCTTAGCCTTGGCGATCGACTACTCC
>JAURCW010000017.1 GCA_030828265.1 Burkholderiales bacterium
CTCACTCGGTTTACGCTCGATCAAGAGCGTCTAGAATGGAGCAAAATGGGGTTCGACTTCCAGGTCGTTGAGGTGCGCAAGAAGGCGGCTGAGTAGTCGTTTCACCCTGAGGTGTCCTTTTTAGTTGGTTGACGAATGAATGCCGAAGTGCCGGGCGTATTTGGGATTCATGGTGTTCAAGTTAAGCAACATAAGAAAATCGGCTGTGTTGAAGTCGGGGTCCCACGAAGGAGGGCTGCATACTTTGGCGCCAATGCGCACGTAGCCTTTAATGAGCGGGGGTTCCACAACATTGGGCTCTCGTTCAAGGCGTTCAAGCGGAAGCGGATGCTTCGGAAAGCCCATAAGCTCGCTTGGAGCCAGCGCCTTTTTTTCAAGCATGTCCCAAAGGCTTGCCGCCGTGCGACCACCGTCGCGCATGCTGACACTGGCGCAGCCAATCAGGTTCGAGTAGCCAAAGTGCTGCATATACCGAGCAATACCCGACCAGAGCAACATAATGACGCTGCCATTCCGATGATCAGGATGAACACAGGAGCGGCCAAGTTCAACCATCGACCCACGTAGATCATTTAGCCGTGTAATAAAGAATTCGGTCTCGCTGTAATAGCCCTTGAGCCGCTTGGCCTGGTGTGGGTCGAGAATGCGGTAGGTGCCAACAACCTCTTGCGACTGCTGGTCACGCACGACCAGGTGATCACAATAAGCATCAAAGAGGTCTTCATCCACACCAGCAATACGAGTGGAAATCGTGGCCTGGTATTCCTGTGTAAAAACGTTGTAGCGCAGGCGTTGCGCCTCGCGAAGCTCCTCAAGGCTGCGAGCAAAACACATGGTGTAGCGTTCATTGAGCTCGGACTTTTCGTAAAGCTCAAGTCTTGGGGGCGCTCGAAAGACAGGGAGATTGGCGGCGATGCGATCTTTTTTTCCGACAAGGCCAGGCTGAAATAAATAAGAACCGTCAGATTTCTGAAACTTCTGGGCCCAAGCCTGGGGCACGAGTTTACGGAAATAGTTTTTGATCATCGCCTCTCCAAGTAAACGTCGAACACTCGACGCCCTCAGCATGCGACTTTTCGTTGACAGCTTCGTGTCGGTTTGATGACGAAACCGTGACTTTGCCAAGGTCAGCCGAAATGCCTACAATGCAACCCTTCGGCAGGCGCGTAGCTCAGCTGGTTAGAGCACCACCTTGACATGGTGGGGGTCGTTGGTTCGAGTCCAATCGCGCCTACCAACCGAATTACTTCTTCTCGTCTTGGCGCTCGGGTTTTTTCCACTATGGTCCAAATAACCTTACCGGACGGCTCAATACGGTCGTTCGATCATCCCGTTACAGTTGCGCAGGTTGCCGAGTCTATTGGTGCCGGCCTTGCTAAGGCTGCCATTGCGGGTCGTGTCAACGACAATCTTGTGGATACCTCGTTTAGCATCGAGACCGATGCACGCCTTGCCATCGTCACCGAGAAGGATCCCGAGGGCCTTGAGATTATTCGGCACTCCACTGCGCATTTGCTGGCCTACGCTGCGAAGTCGCTCTTTCCTGATCTGCAGGTCACCATTGGTCCGGTGATTGACAACGGCTTTTATTACGACTTCTCTTACAAGCGACCTCTGACCCCGGAGGATCTGGACGCGCTTGAAAAAAGGATGAAGGAGCTTGCGGCTAAGAACGAGCCTGTTCATCGCGAGGTATGGTCGCGCGACGAGGCCGTTGAGTTATTTAAATCGATGGGCGAGCACTACAAGGCCGAAATCATTTCTGCAATCCCGGCCAACGAGCCCTTATCGCTTTACCGTGAAGGCGAGTTCGTCGATCTCTGCCGTGGGCCACACGTACCCTCCACGGGCAAACTTAAGGTCTTCAAGCTCATGAAGGTTGCCGGGGCCTATTGGCGGGGCGATCACCGCAACGAGATGCTGCAACGGGTCTACGGTACTGCTTGGGCCTCGAAGGCGGACCTCGATCAGTACCTCCATCAAATTGAAGAGGCCGAAAAGCGCGACCACAGAAAGCTTGGTAAGTCACTCGACCTCTTTCACGTGCAGGACAATGCCCCTGGCCTGGTCTTTTGGCATCCGAAGGGCTGGACCCTCTGGCAAGAAATTGAACAGTACCTACGTAAGGTCTACAAGGCAGGGGGCTACCAAGAAATCCGATGCCCGCAAATTCTTGACCGTTCGCTCTGGGAGCGCAGCGGTCACTGGGAGCATTACAAAGACAATATGTTCACCACGGCCTCCGAGAACCGCGAGTACGCAGTGAAGCCCATGAACTGCCCTGGGCATGTGCAGGTCTACAACTCGGCCTTGCGAAGCTATCGCGACCTGCCTCTGCGCTACGGCGAATTTGGCTCTTGCCATCGCAACGAGTCGTCGGGCAGCCTGCATGGACTCATGCGCGTGCGCGGCTTCACCCAAGACGATGGGCATATTTTTTGTACCGAAGACCAAATTCAGGCCGAAGTGCAAGACTTCACAAAGAGACTATTGAAGGTCTACAAGGATTTTGGATTCAACGATGTCATCTACAGACTTTCCACCCGACCCGAAAACCGGGTTGGTTCCGATGCCATCTGGGATAAGGCCGAAAAAGCGCTCTCGGATGCACTGAATGCGGTGGGGGTGGCCTGGGAGCTACTGCCCGGTGAAGGCGCCTTTTACGGACCCAAAATTGAATACAGCCTCAAAGACTCCCTCGGCCGGATCTGGCAGTGCGGCACCATCCAGGTTGACTTCAATATGCCCGAGCGGCTTGGAGCGGAGTATGTCGCTGAAGACAACAGCCGCAAGCATCCGGTGATGCTTCATCGGGCCATTGTGGGCTCGCTCGAGCGCTTTATCGGAATCCTTATTGAGAACTTCGGCGGAGCCTTCCCGCTCTGGCTCTCCCCGGTTCAGATTGCCGTGGCCAGTATCTCGGAGGGGCAGGCCGACTATGCCGCCGATGTTGCAAAAATGTTGCAAGATCAGGGGCTGCGAGCCGAAGCCGATTTGCGGAATGACAAAATTTCCTACAAAATCCGAGAGTTAAGCCTTCAGAAGATTCCCTACGTCTTGGTTGTTGGTGACCAAGAGAAAAGCTCGGGCGGTGTGTCCGTTCGTCGAAGGGGTGGGGAAGACCTTGGTGTCATGCCTCTGAAGGATGTTCTTAATTTATTTAAGCAAGATCTTGAAGAGGGTTCATAATCGCTACCGAAAAATTACACCGCGTTAATTCTGAAATAACGTCCTTAGAAATCCGCCTTGTTGGCGTCGATAATCAAGCGATTGGAATTGTTAAGCTAGCCGAGGCATTGCGGCTTGCCGAAGAAGAAGGTGTCGATTTAGTTGAAATCGCACCGCAGGCAGACCCGGTGGTCTGCAAGCTCATGGATTACGGCAAGTTCAAGTATCAGGAACAGAAACGCGCGCACGACGCTCGGCTTAAACAGAAAACAATTCAGGTTAAAGAAGTGAAATTTCGTCCTGGCACGGACGAAAACGATTACCAGGTGAAGTTACGCAATCTCACGCGCTTTCTTGAAGAGGGCGATAAGGCAAAAATTACCATTCGTTTCCGGGGCCGTGAAATGGCCCACCAGGAGTTTGGAATGCGAATGTTGGAAAGGGTACGAGACGACTTGGCTGAACTAAGCCAGGTCGAACAGATGCCCAAACTCGAGGGCCGTCAAATGGTGATGATCATGGCGCCTAAGCGAAAGAAGGCGGCAACAGGCGCCTAGTGAGAAGTAGCTGTTGTTTTAGAAGTGAAGTTGTTGATTTGGCTGCTGTAGGTTTCAAAGCAAGGGCACGGTGCTCTTCACCTTCAGGGCTGTTAAAAATAGGAGCATTCAATGCCCAAAATGAAGACCAAGAAGGCGGCTGCAAAGCGCTTTATGGCCCGCGGTAGTGGGTCCATTAAGCGTGGTCACGCCACTAAGCGCCACATTCTTACCAAGCGCACCACGAAGAACAAGCGTCAGTTGCGTGGAACCCTCACTGTGCATCCGTCCGACCTGAAGCAGGTTCGCGACATGATGCCCTACGCGTAAAGGAGACCGACCATGCCTCGAGTTAAACGTGGAGTCACCGCGCGTGCACGTCACAAAAAAATTCTTGCCTTAGCGAAGGGCTTTCGTGGGCGTCGTAACAATGTCTTTCGGGTTGCCAAACAGGCCGTTATGCGTGCTGGTCAGTACGCCTACCGAGACCGTCGTAACCGTAAGCGCGTCTTCCGAGCGCTTTGGATTACCCGCATTAACGCGGCCTGCCGTCAACACGATCTCAGCTACAGCCGGTTCATCAACGGGCTGAAGAAGGCCGGAATCACCATGGACCGAAAGCTTCTCGCCGATCTTGCCGTGACCGATAAGGCTGCGTTTGAGGCAATCGTTAGGCAGGCCAAAGACGCGCTGCAGTAACGCAGGCGTTTAGGCCAAGGTTCGCCTTCATTCCAAATGTCCAGCACTGGCACAGACCAGCAGCTGGTTGAAGAGGCTCGCATTGCATTTCAGGCGGCCTCTGACCCAGCCTCCCTCGAAAACGCCAAGGCCAGATTCTTAGGCAAGTCGGGGCTCATCACCGAGCAGCTCAAGCAGCTTGGTGTGCTCGAGCCTGAGCAAAAGAAGCTTGAGGGAGCCCGTATAAATGCCCTAAAGGGCCAGATCGAGGGGCTTCTAAACCAGCGGCGTGAGGCACTTGCGCAACAGCAGTTAGCTGCCAAGCTCGCTCAAGATCGGCTCGATATCTCCCTGCCAGGTCGCGGCATGTCCGCAGGCAGCCTGCACCCCGTCATGACAACCTGGCAGCGTATCGAGTCCATTTTTAGATCGATGGGGTTCGATGTGGCCGACGGGCCCGAGGTGGAAACCGACTGGACAAACTTCACGGCCTTGAACAACCCTGAGAACCATCCCGCGCGCTCGATGCAGGACACCTTCTATCTCGATCTGCGCGACGCCGATGGCCTACCTCTTTTGCTGCGAACCCACACAAGCCCCATGCAGGTTCGTTACGCCCGCAGTCATACTCCGCCTTTGCGTGTTATTGCACCCGGTCGAACCTACAGGGTTGATAGCGATGCCACGCACTCGCCCATGTTCCATCAGGTTGAGGGGCTTTGGCTTGGGGAACAGGTGAGCTTTACCGATCTGAAAGGGCTCTACTTCGAGTTCCTTTGTGCCTTTTTTGAAACGAAGGACCTTGATATTCGTTTTCGGCCCTCGTTCTTCCCGTTTACCGAGCCCTCGGCAGAGGTGGACATGCGGTTTTCAACAGGGCCGCTCAAGGGACGGTGGCTCGAGATCTCCGGTGCCGGGCAGGTCCATCCTAAGGTGATTCAAAACTTTGGTTTCGATCCGCAAGACGTTATTGGTTTTGCCTTTGGCAGTGGGCTTGAGCGCCTCACCATGCTGCGTTATGGCATTGATGATCTGCGACTCTTCTTTGAGAACGACCTGCGCTTTTTGCGTCAGTTTGCCTAAGGACAAGCCATGAGAGTGCCTGAGAACTGGCTGCGTCAATGGGTGCCTACCGATGCCTCGGCCGAGCAGATTGCCGATGCATTAACCATGGCCGGCCTAGAGGTTGAGTCGCTCGAGCCCTTGGCACCTGAGTTCACCGGCGTGAAGGTCGCCAGAATTGAATCGGCCGAGCGTCACCCCAACGCCGACCGACTGCAGGTCTGCCAGGTTCGAGTCAACGAGAGCGAGCCCTGTCGACAAATTATCTGCGGAGCCCCGAATGCAAGGGCCGGCCTTTGGGTGGCGTGCGCGGTAGACGGCGCGATTCTTCCCGGGGACTTTCGTATCAAGGTCGCCAAGATGCGGGGCGTTGAGAGCCAAGGCATGCTCTGCTCAAGCAAGGAGCTCGGGCTCTCGGAAGACAGCGAGGGCATTCTTGAGCTCAATGCATTTGAAAATCTTTCGCTTGGCCAAGATCTTCGAGAGGCTCTTGGGCTTAACGAGAAGATTTTGGAAATTAAGCTCACACCGAACCGCCCCGACTGCCTGTCCATTCGGGGTGTCGCTCGAGAGTTGTCGGCAATACTTGCCCAGCCTCTTGCCGAGCAACCCGAGTTTCAACAAAGCCAGTCGTTGCAGTCAGCCCCAAAGCTCGCTGAGGCGCCGCGTATTGCCGTTCGTGACGAGGCAAAAACCGCGGGGTCTGCATTGTGTGGGCGGTTCTCAAGCCGCATCATTCGTGGCGTTGACGCAAGCCGTCCCACCCCCGGCTACATTAAACAGCGCTTGGAGCAGGCTGGTCAGCGATCCATCTCCATTCTGGTCGACCTTTCCAACTACGTCATGCTGGCTCTTGGGCGGCCGACCCATATTTTCGACCTCGACCTTATTGAGCCCCTGCACGATGCGCAGCTTGAAGTTCGCTGGGCACGCGAGGGGGAGCAGTTCGAGCTTCTTAACGGCAGCTCGCCTGCCCTTGGCTCTTTCTTTGGTGTCATTGCCGATGCTAAGGGGCCGGTTGCTTTGGCAGGCATTATGGGCGGCCAGCGAACGGCTGTTAGCACGGCCACTAAGAATATCCTTCTCGAGGCAGCCTTCTGGTGGCCCGATGCCATTCGGGGACGCTGTCAGAAGCTGAAGTTCTCTTCCGATGCGGGCTACCGGTTTGAGCGGGGTGTCAGCGCCGAGTCCACGGTTGAAGAGCTTGAGCTTCTTACCGAGCTTATTCTTAAACATTGTGGCGGCGACTGGGGTCCCGTGAACGACACCCAAATCGAATCCCCCGATCGCCCGCCCGTTCAGCTTAGGCATCACCGCCTGGAGCGGCTTATGGGCATAAGTTATGCCACCGACGAGGTATTGTCTGTCTTTGCACGCCTTGGGCTTAGCTGCCAGTCAAGCGGGGAGGGCCCCGAGACCATTTATAAAGTGCAGCCCAGTCCTGAACGGTTCGACCTTGAGTGTGAAGAAGACCTTGTGGAAGAGGTTGCCCGAATCATTGGATTCGACCGCATTCCTCTGCGCGCCCCTACGGCGGCCCTCCAGGCACGCCTTGCGCCTGAAACCTTACGCTCCATTCATACGCTTCGAGCACAAATGGCAGGGCTTGGCTACCACGAGGCCGTCACCTATGGCTTTACCGACTCCACACTCGCCCAGTGGTTTGTTGAAAGCCCCGAGAGCCTACTTAAACTGCTGAATCCAATCGCAAGCCACTTCGATGTCATGCGCCCATCGATTGTCGCAGGACTTCTTCGGGTGGCCGCCGAGAATCAAACGCGGCAGGAGCAGCGCATTCGGCTTTTCGAGATTGGTCGGGTGTTTATTCGAAAGACCGAGCAGGTCGCTGACAGTCTCTCCGTTCCAGGCGTCTGGCAGCCCCAGCGGCTTGCGGCCCTCGCAAGCGGTCTTGCCCTCCCGTTGCAGTGGGGCCTTGAGAGCAGGGTAGTCGACTTTTTCGACCTTAAAGGCGATCTTCACCAGCTTGGGCTGCTTCAGGCCAGTGGCTTGACTCAAATCCCCACCGATGCGCGGACTCTCGGCGTGCGTGCTCTGTCAGAATCCGAGGCCTCCAGTACCTATCGCTTCCTTCATCCTACCCGCTCCGCGCTTATTGTGAATGCCAAGGAGCTGGTCTGTGGCTGGTTTGGTGAGCTTCATCCCAGCCTTTTAAGCGAACTTGAACTTCAGGCGGGCTGCCTGGCCCTTGAGCTCGACCTTGAGCCACTTATTGAGAGGCCGTGGCCAACTGTTGTCTCGCCGTCCAAGTTCCCAAGCATGGAGCGTGACCTTGCTTTTATCCTTCCCAAATCAGTTCCTTTGAGCCAGGTTACAGACTGCATTAATTCACTAAAAAACAATTCAAAACAATACGATAAGCTGGTAAACTTCATGTTGTTTGATCAGTATACCGGCCAGGGTGTAAATTCTGATGAAAAAAGTCTTGCTTTCAGGTTCTTATTTCAAGATACTGAGAAAACACTTGAAGATCAGGAAGTTGATCAGTTGCTTGGCGAAATCACCAAAAAAATCGTTAAAGACTGTCAGGCACGACTTAGAGGGGCCTCTTAAACCGTGTTGACAGAATCCGATTCTCGTTCCCCGTTGGGTGGCGCTGCCACGGGGTCTGCTTCGGACGTCGCAGCCCTTACCAAGGCTGAGATGGCCGATATTCTTTTCGACCAGGTTGGCCTTAATAAGCGAGAATCCAAAGAAATGGTCGATGCCTTTTTCGATGAACTGCGCGCCTGCCTTGTGCGCGGCGAAATGGTGAAGCTGTCGGGCTTTGGCAATTTCCAACTTCGTGACAAGCCGTCGCGGCCCGGGCGCAACCCCAAAACAGGCGAGTCCATTCCTATTTCTGCCCGCCGCGTCGTTACTTTTCATGCCAGTCAAAAACTTAAGGCTGTGGTTCAGGACCCCAATCTAGACGCCACAGGGTTTACAGATGAATCGTCCGGGTCCGAGGCCTAGGGGCTACCTCCACTTTAATGGCTGACATCAACCTACCCACCATTCCTCCAAAGCGCTACTTCACCATTGGCGAAGTCAGCGAGCTTTGCAATGTGAAGCCCCATGTCCTTCGTTATTGGGAGCAAGAGTTCTCACAGCTTCGGCCTGTGAAGCGTCGTGGCAACAGACGTTATTACCAGCACCACGAAGTCATGCTTATTCGCCGCATTCGAGAGCTTCTCTACGAGGAAGGCTTCACCATTAACGGTGCGCGTTCAAGGCTTACGGAACTGAATCGGGTTACGAGCCTTGACACCCTCTCGGCCATCGCGCCCGTTGGGGCCGCGGCCGATGCTCGTGCTGCAAACTTTACCTCCACCAAGAATCTTGAGTCTGTTCAGAGCCTCACTGCTCTTGCAACAGCCGTTACGGCCTCGACCCCCAAGGTAAGCGTCGCATCCCTTCCGTCCGGCCTTCGCGTCGAACTGGAACAAGTTCTCAAAATTCTAAAGGGCTAGCCAGCCAGCAACTTTCGGCGTGGAGGGCCTACCGGGCTTCACCGTCTTTTAGCAGGCGCATTTGATACAATTCAAAGCTTCGGTCGGGGCGTAGCGCAGCCTGGTAGCGCACTTGCATGGGGTGCAAGGGGTCGGATGTTCGAATCATCTCGCCCCGACCAATATCTGGGAGTCAAACAATGGCAGATGTCGTCCTGACAGAAGTCCACGGCAAGGTTGGTCTTATCACCATCAACCGTCCCGAGGCCCTAAATGCACTTAACAACGATGTCATGGATGGCATTGCCAAAGCCATTGAAGGCTTTGAGGCCGATGACGCCATCGCATGCATGGTCCTCACGGGAAACGAGAAGGCCTTTGCTGCAGGTGCTGACATTGCCTACATGAAGGACTTCAGTTACGTTCAAAACTACAAGTCCAACTTCATCACGCGTAACTGGGAATCCATTCGTTCGGCCCGAAAGCCCGTTATTGCCGCGGTGTCTGGTTTCGCCCTCGGTGGAGGCTGCGAGGTTGCCATGATGTGCGACATCATTTATGCATCCGATACCGCCAAGTTTGGTCAGCCTGAAATTAAGCTTGGCATTCTCCCCGGGGCGGGGGGTACCCAACGGCTTCCGCGTGCAGTGGGCAAGGCCAAGGCTATGGACCTCTGCCTCACAGCCCGCATGATGGACGCCCAAGAAGCAGAGCGTGCGGGTCTCGTGTCACGGGTCTTCCCCGCCGATCAGCTCATGGCTGAGACTCTGAAGGCTGCAGCCACCATGGCCGAGTTCTCGCTACCCGTTCTTATGATGGTGAAAGAGTCCGTCAACCAGTCGTTTGAGTCAAGCCTTAGCCAAGGCGTGAACTTCGAGCGTAGGCTCTTTCACTCCGTTTTCGCGCTTGAAGATCAGAAAGAGGGCATGGCTGCCTTCGTTGAAAAGCGCAAGCCCGCATTTAAAAATCAGTAGCGAATTTAGTGCAGATGTTGCGTGGGTGATTCCCCATCTTCAGGTAGCTCGGCATGCACCATCTCACCCTCTAGGTTGGGGTACATCGGCGCACCGCAGTCCTCGCAGTACTCCATAGGCATACGCTGACGAAGCATCTCAATTTTTTGAACGCCCGCCTCTTTAAGAATGGCTTCGATCTCTTCCACGACGTCACTCATTTCGTCCTCGGGTCCGAGCAAAGGCCAGACAACCCCGTGAATAACCTCTTCATCGCTATGGCTCATAAAGCCAATGCGATACTCCTCGAGCTGTCGGTTGTAGCAGCCCCCAATTACCGCGATGAGCATATTGGGCGCGATCCCAAGACTGGTCGATAGGAAGGCCACAGAGGCCGTCACTGAAAATGGTCTTGCTGCACGGTCAGCATCGCGACATGCCACGTAATAGGCGCGGGGTAGCATTGGCTCAAAGCCACAGGCCGGAAGCAGGTGCGTAAGACTTTCGTTCGCCGACTTACGCCAGGCTGCAAGCACATCGTCACGACTTAGCATGCCTTCTTGCCAAAGAAAGAGCGGCTCTCCCTTTTTCACGCTTGCGACCCCCAGAAGGTAGCGCTGATCGGCCAGGAACTGCGCCGTCTCTCCAAGCGACTGTGGGTTCACCTCAAAGACACCCGAGGGTAGCGCCTTTGCAATCTGGTCCCGTAGCTCTGCTGTCTCGCCAAAACTCGAGGGGAGCTGATCGGGTGAGAAGAAATAATTGGCAACAGCCAGATCCACTCCTTCACAAAAGACCTCATCTGCCAGCGACTTTTTCAGACTACGAATAATCGGGTCACTCAAAAGCCTTGTAGGCAGCGGCATACGTGACCAGGCCAGTACTGGTGCAGCAAAAAGAAGAAGGTCGCGCTGGCCCTCGTTGGTCTGCACCTCGGCCGACTCCACTCGCCCCTCAATGGCATCGGCAAGCTCCTCGTAGGCACGCGATTCTCGATCGGCGAGTCGATCGAGTGCTGCATTAAGAGAGCCCTCATCGCCTGTGGCAAGAAGTGCATCAATCTCGCCATCGAGCCTTGTTTCCCAGAACCGATCCTCGGCGCGGCTTCCGGATTGGGCCAGGCCCTCGGAGAGCTGAATAAGGCTATCGGCCTCACGAGAGGCCCTGCCGCGTCGGGAGGAGGGGGAGGTTTTCATGCAGCCATTAGCTCACGGAGAACATAGGGAAGGATGCCACCGTGTCGGAAATAGTCGACCTCGATGGGCGTGTCGATACGGCATAGCAGCGTGACCCTAAACTGCTCGCCGTTCTTACGCGTTACCAGGAGCTCAAGGTCTTGCTGAGGTGCTAGGTTAGCAGGAATATTGAGATCGAAGCTTTCTGTGCCGTCAAGACCAAGGGTCTGTGCAGACTCGCCTGCCTTGAACTGCAAAGGAAGCACGCCCATACCAACAAGGTTAGAGCGATGAATACGCTCGAAGGATCGAGCCACCACGGCGCGAACACCTAAAAGCTGCGTACCTTTGGCGGCCCAGTCACGCGAGGACCCCGTCCCGTATTCTTCACCACCAAAGACAATCGTGGGGGTGCCCTGTGCCTGGTAGGCCATGGCCGCATCGTAAATAAAGACCTGCTCGCCACTGGGTTGCATCACCGTAAGGCCTCCCTCCTCACGACTGCCGTCGGCTTTCAGAGGAAGCATCAGATTCTTAATGCGAACGTTGGCAAAGGTGCCCCGCATCATCACATCGTGATTGCCACGTCGTGAACCGTAGCTGTTGAAATCGGCCTTGACCACACCATTTTCTGTAAGAAAACGACCGCCCGGCGATGCCTCTTTAATGGACCCTGCAGGTGAAATATGGTCCGTGGTGACGGAGTCACCAAGAATAGCTAAGGCACGAGCGCCCTTAATACTTGTTGTTTCCGATGGCGACATTGAGAAGCCGTCAAAAAAAGGTGGGCGGGCGATGTAAGTGGACTTCGGCCAGTCGTAGACCTGACCAGTGGTGCCCTTGATGTTGTTCCACAGGTGATGGTCTTTCGTAAGGTCACCGTAGAGACTGCGGAACGTTTCGGGATCTCGGGCGTAGCCCATCACAGCGGCCACTTCCTGGCTTGTTGGCCAGATGTCCTTTAGATAAACAGGGCCATCCGTGCCTTGCCCAACAGGTTCAGTGCCAAGGTCCACCTGCACACTTCCTGCAATGGCGTAGGCCACTACAAG